>JBAZYN010000001.1:0-300000 GCA_041659325.1 Candidatus Shapirobacteria bacterium
CTCAATCGTGTATTGCTCCGGTTGGATATGTCAGCGACCCCACCGATTGTAATGATCTAGATGCGGCAACCCATCCTGGTGCCATAGAAATATGTGACGGAATTGATAATGACTGTGATCAGGAAACAGACGAAGGTTGCAGTTCTGTCTGTGGAAATGCAATTACTGAAGCAGGTGAACAGTGTGATGACGGCAACCTCCAAAACGGTGATGGCTGTTCATCCGCTTGTCAAACTGAATCTCCACAAGTTGAGATCTGCGATGATGGATTCGATAATGATGGTGACGTATCCGTTGATTGTGCCGATTCTGATTGTTCCAATGATCCGATTTGCGCTACCCCGACAAATACTCCGACCCCAACCTCAACCCCGACTCCCGGTCAGTGTAATCCCGGGTGTTTCTCGGTTTGGATTGGTGATCAAGAATGTGATACTGTCTGCAATGTCGAGGTCTGTAATTATGATGGCGGTGACTGTAATGTTGCTCCCACCTCTACTCCAACCACGCAACCGACGTCTACTCCAACCCCGACCAGTACTCCCACCTCTACTCCAACCACGCAACCGACGTCTACTCCAACCCCGACAAACACCCCAACCAGTACTCCCACCGCCACTCCGACTCCTTCCTGTACCCCCACCGTCGATGTCTACGAAAAATCAAGTGATTTCTCCGATTCAAAGGTAATCATTGATTTCAAAGATGGCGATCGTGCTATCACAGTTAGTGCAAAAACCGGTTATTTGATAACCAAAGTTTGGCTAGATGTTGATGGTGATTTTTATTCGGGAAACCACCTATACTCCACCGGGCCTCTAACGAATTTCAATCCCCTGATCGGTGGCGACATCAATAAAGCCAAAGTCGAAGTTACCTCAGACTGTTCTGTCTGCGTTCCAACTTCAGAAACATACGAAAAAACAGCCGATTTTGAAAATGAAAAAGTCTATATAAATTTTTCCGATAGTGATCGGCATATTACCGTCTCTGCCAAATCAGGCTATCAGGTTGACAAGGTTTGGTTGGATGTTGCCAGTGATGGTCACACTGGTTATTATCAATATGCTACCGGGCCATTAAATAACTTCGACCCCAGTCCCGGTAATGATATTGACAAGGTAAAAGTTGAGCTGACTTCTCTCTGTTCGGATGTTACTCCGACTCCGACTTCATGTCATCCGACGGCCACTCCTACCCCCACCTCATGTCGTCCGACAGCCACCCCGACCACAGAACCCACCACCACTCCAACACCGACAAACACTCCGACCGTACAACCAACGTCGACTCCGACCTCAACCCCGGCTTTGACGTCCACGCCTACACCCACCGTTATGCCTACCGGTTCTATCTCCGGCTACAAATTCAACGACCGCAATAGCGACGGCCTTTGGTGGGATGTTGGAGAAGAGCAGCTCGGTGGTTGGACCATTTACCTTGACAAAAATGGCGACGGTTTATTAACCGGCGGTGAAACTTCCACCATTACAGCCGTCGATCTTGATCCGGTAAACGAAAGGAAATATATTTTCACTGGTCTTGTTGAAGGAATATATTCTGTTTGTGAAGTTCCCCAGGAAGGGTGGATCAACACCACTTTCCCTGCCGGCGCCAACTGTATCTCCGTCGGTGTTTTACCCGGGCGCGAAACTACCGATGTAAATTTCGGTAATACTCAGATTGGCACTGTCAATGTTACAAAATATGAAGATTTAAATGCCAACGGTATTAGAGACGATGGTGAACCGACTTTGACAAATTGGACAATAACTCTCGGTACTCAAACCAGTGAAACCAATGCTTCCGGGTCAGTAACTTTTAAAGCAATTTCTGGAAAATATAATTTATCCGAGACCTTACAAGATAATTGGTATCAATCCGCCATCACCTGCGGTGATTCAAATGACAATCTCACTGAAACCGGAAGTTCAAAAGAAGTTACCGTCACCGCCGGGCAGACTCTTAATTGTCAAATTGGTAATGTAAAAATCCAACCAAAGTTAACCATTGCCAAATTTAACAATCGATGGCCAAACAATCAATCCCATGGGAATTTGGTAACCTACACCATTATCATCAATGTCCTGGGAAACGACTTGAAGGATGTTACGGTCATTGATCTACCTCCCTTTGGCTTCAAATACGTTGCCGGAAGCTTTTATGCAATGGCCAATGGTTCAAGCTTTGGTATTGCCGATCCTGCTTATGCCTCTCCGGGTAAGTGGTATTTGGGCGACCTCAAAAAAGGTGATCAGGTAATTTTGACCTACGATACAACTATCAATGATAGTGTTAAGCCGGGGCTTTACAAGGATCTTGCTTATGCCTACGGTTGCATAAAAACAGAAGATTGCCAAATCACTAGCAGCGACAAAGTAACTGCCCAGTCGGTTGATTCGGGCAAACTTGATTCGGGGGTAATGTCGGGAATTTTTGTCGGTACCAAAGTTGCTCTTGCCACCAATCCGGAGGATCCAAGGGGTGTAGACATCGAAAACGAAGTCGGCAGTGTCCTTGGTGCCACTACCGAGTTACCTTCCACCGGTGCCCAAACTTTCTGGCTTTTGATCTCCGCTCTGTTATCTGGAGTCGGATTATCGTTAATATTGTTTGGCAAAAAAATGGCTAAATTCATTACTATTCTCATTCTTGCCCTGGTCGTTTTAAGTCCGCTCTCAGTTCGGGCTGCCCAAAGCGATAATATTTTCGTTCGTCTTGAAGATCCAAAAACTCCCACCGGTGTCAACAGATTTACACTTGATTTTGTGGCCATGGATCAGCTAAACCGAACATTAACCGTCAAATGTTTTGTAATCAAACCCGATGCTTCGGTTATTCAACTAGACAACGACATCAGCCTTCAGGCAGGTGGCAACTCCGGTCAATGCACCATGGAGAATTTTAATCTCTCTGAGGACACCAAGACTTATCAGTTTTACGCCGTTGCCGGCAATGGTGGAGAAGAATACAAAAGCGATACGGTATCGGTTCTGTTCGACTCTTCCTCTCCTGACTCACTCCATGATTTTGGCAAAGAAAAAATAAATAATTGCCAATACAAGATCAAGTTCAAAGCCGCCAACGACAGTCAGACTATCAAAGTTATGATCTATCGTTCTGACAAAACTGAGTTTACCGCCGATAATAGCACCAAGGTCGGTGAAGTTGGTATCAGCCCCGGCCAAGAGGGAAGTTACACAGATATTATCTCAGGGGATTGTAACAAAGATTATTACTACGTTGTCCGCGCTTTCGATGATTCCGGCAATGGTAGCGGTGCTGTCGGAGATTCGGTCACCGTTCATATCGGCTCTGTCCAAGGTACTTCTGCCACCGGCCAGCCAGGTGCCGTTCCCGTCACCGGTGTATATCTTTCAGGAGAAACCACCACCACTACTACCGGCCAGGGAGAATCGTCTCCGGTCGATTCTGATGGCTCTATTTTAGGTGAAAAAGAAGCTACCGAGGAAGCTGCCAAAGCCACCACCCGATGGGCTATAATCTCCGTTGTTGCCGGTCTTCTGATCATTGGCTATGGCCTCAAAAAAAGATCTGAAAAATAAGCTAAATTACCTGCCCATTATTTTTGGGTTAATTTTATTGGCCGTCGGTCTTTTCATTCCGGCTACCATCTATTTTCCTGTGGCCAAGGCAGAAGTTATATATCAGCTAAAATCAAACTCCCAAATTTCATTTCCTTCCGTCGAGCCGGTTGATCGGGATTTTTCCATCGTTATCCCAAAGATTGGCGCCAATACCAAAGTTATCAAAAATATCGACCCCCATAACCCCAAGGAATACCAGTTAGCTCTCACTAGGGGAGTTGCTCATGCTCTAAACTCCGGCCTACCCAACGAGCAAGGGAATACCTTTATTTTCGCCCATTCCGCCGGAAATTGGTATCAGGCCAACCGTTACAACGCCGTTTTTTATCTATTAAACAAACTCGTCGAGGGTGATGAAATTATTGTCTATTATCAGAACAAAGATTACCACTACTTCGTCACCGAAACCAAATTGGTCAACGGTTCGGAGATAAGTTATCTCAGAAACACCTCTTTCGGTCACCAATTAACCCTCATGACTTGCTGGCCACCGGGAACCACCCTAAAAAGGCAAATAGTTATTGCCAATCTCTCGCCCTAAACCCTATTTATAGGTAATTTTAGCGTTTTTGTTCAACTCCGCCAGCCATTTGCTGATAGCCTCATTTCCTGCCTGGCTCGTCAATTCCTCCTTGGCGGTACTCTGCATTTCTTCCTTAGTCGTTCCCTTTGGAAACTGATCCTTATTCTTTTCAATAAAATCATCAATCTGTGCCTGAGTTACTTCAGCATTGGCGTTTGCCATCACTTCTACCATTTTTTGCATTCGGATTTGGTCTTCCAGTTGGGCTCTGGTTATACCCTCAGCTTTCAGCGCCTCGTCCATCGTTTGCCCCATTGCCGTTATTTGAGTTTCAATTTTTTTAATTTCCTCATCTATTGCCTGCTGTTGGATTTGCACCCCTTTCTTTTTTGCCTCACTCCGGACCAGAGTTTCCTGCACCATTCTGTCGAGTACGGCCTTTCCGCCCTGTTTTTCCATTGTTTGGATATAAGCAATTCTGGAAATTGGTTGCCCATTAACTATTGCCACATTCCAATATCGGTAATAACCATATCCTAAAGCGGCCAAAACTAACACCAAAAGTGCCAGGTAAACCGACACCGCTTTATTTATATTTTTTTCAGAAATAGTCACCTTTTCAACAGTTTCTATCTCAGGTTTTTTTATCTTTTTTTTCATTTTTTATTAAAATTTATTGTAACAAGGCAAGTATATCATCTCACCCCTTCAGTTTACCTTCAGAAACGATCACTAAAATCCTATTTAAGCTAATTTAACTCAACTTAGCTTATAAAAGCGCCCGGTTCCACCTGCTGGGCGTTTTTGTTTGCCTGCTCTACATCTCAACACTCGACAAACCAATGTATTATAATGAGTCAGAAACAATATGGCTGCAAATATTGAAGTGTGTCGATGTGATCAGAAATTATGCATTAAAACTTTGGTCGGGCGACGTGAAATAAAACTTGATGATGATGCTTATTACAACGGGCCAAATTTTCGCGATACTTGGACCATGCATCCTGACTGTCCGCTTCGGGTTGCGTCTGCCGATTCTAAACAAATTTCACCTAGAGGTAGGAATTCATCGGGCTAAATATCTACTCTTGTCCTAGTCTCTGGATTGTTGCCACGATATCCCGAAATACCACCCAATCAACAGCAAAAAAAACAATCATAATTTTAACTACCCACCCCTTTTTCCATATCATCATAAATCACTATAGCCCGAATAAAACCCGAATGTCAATACTCAAATTCCGTCTCTAATTTCCACACTTCACGATCACTTCATGAGTTTTTGCATTACCCAATTTTACTTCTGTTGTTTTTCCAAGAAGCGATTGCCCGTCATATATAATATCCGTCATTTCCCCGGGTAAATTGTAGCTTCGTGATAAATTTAAAGCCGACAAATTAATCTCTCCGCCCTTGGTTGCATCCAGTTTAAAGCTCAATCCTGGCATTTTAGCCACATCCTGCCCGCCGGTGGCAATAGCACTTCCCGGTAGTCTTAGCCCCGGAATATTAATAACCTGTTCAGTCAATGGTTCAATTGGCCGACACCCCACATTTTTAATGGTAATTTCCACCGCCTTGCTGTTCAAAAGTCCCGCTACCGCCACAATTCCTGCTGCCGCAATTGTTAGAGCCCCCAATGGCCCTTTGGCAGTTGCCACTATTTTTCCCACTCTTACCACCTTTTCTCCTTTGCTAATTTCAGACACCCCCTCCGCCCCGGCCAACGCCGTCTGAAGCCCGCTAATTCTTTTCACTTCGCCCGCAAGTCCGCGATAATTTCCCAAAAGTAATAACAACATTTTCTTGTACCTCTTTTGTTTTTTCGTCTTTTCCGGAATTTTTTCCAAGCTCAAACTGATTACATCTCCGGCCTTAACCTTTTGTATTTTTTCAATAACTTTAAAAGTGGCCTCCAGCTGTTTGTCTATTACCGGGTTAAATCCTTTAATCAGGGCTGAAATTTTTTGAAATTTATCAAGACTGGTTGTCTCCTCACACAGTAATTCCAATCCTGTCTTAATTTTTTCTTTTTGTTCCGGTGTTAGTTTTTTCATATACCTTGAATATATCAGATTTTCAAATATTCTTCGTCTGGCCGGTGTCAAAGACATTTTATAATCTGGTATCATAAAAGCTCATGATTACCAAATTAGGCAAGCAAAAACTAGAAAAACACATCTTTGATCTGCGCCAAGAGCTAACCCGCACCGTCGAAGAGCGGGCCAAGGCTGCCTACGAGGGCGATCTGAAAGAAAATTCAGCCTATATTTTTCTTGGTGAACGTGCCGAAGTATTACGGTCTCAGATAGTAGAGGCCGAAGGAGACCTGAAAATGTCTATAATCCAAGACATGCCCCTAAACACTGATTCCGTTAACTTCGGTCATAGCGTAACCATCCGCTACGAGTTAGACAAGAGGGAAATCACGATTACTTTGGTCGGCAAAAACGATGCCCGGCTTAAACCGGGTTGGATTTCAGTTGAAAGCCCGGTGGGTTTGGCTCTCAAGGGCAAAAAAATAAATGAACAGGTGACTGTCAACGACCAATTAGTCACCATTCTTCATATTTCTCAGGGGGATTTGTAACCAAAGTCAATTTTGTGTCATACTTTTCCATGTCCGCAATTCTTAAATATGTTTTAGGAAGTTTACTGACAATCGACCTGCTGATTCTCAATTATGGATTCGTCCGCTCGCTTGAAAATCCCAAGGTTATTCCTCTAAAAACCGAAAGTATACCCACTCCCACCCAAATCCAAAAACTCACTCCAACCTTAATCTCACAGCCGGCAAGTACCGCCACCCCCACCAAACCATTACCCAAAAAATTATCCAGTCCAAAGGTTAAAACCGTCGCTTATGTTCCGATTCCTGGTAGTGGCAGCATCCTCAATCCCCAGTGGACCGATATCCCCGGCACCGAGTTTAGTATCAACACCGATGATTACCCAAATCTTACCGATGCCCGGTTTGAGGCCAATATGAAGCTCTTGAACGGAAATGGCAAAGCTTTTCTTCGGCTTTTCGATACCACCGTTGGCATTGAGGTTTGGGGTAGCCAAATCGAAACCGGTAGCCAAAATTTTACCTTTGTAACTTCGGGTGAAATCTATATCCGCCCCGGCAATCATCTTTACAAAATTCAGGCCAAAAGCCTGACCGCCGACACTACCGTATTAAATTCCGCCCGGATTAAGATTGTCTCCGAAAACTAGTATCATTGGTTAATCAAATTGTGTATCAGCAACATCCGTGCTATACTCCCATCTGATTTATTTTAGGCAATAGAATCGTTAAAACTGCCCTCCGCACTCTGATTGTGCATAATAAAATTTAGGGCAATATTAAGATCCCGCCTTATAGGCCACGGATTTTGCCACAATTTATTTTTATTATGTACTACAACAGCAAGTTTTCCCGTCCCTCATATCCCCGTCACGCTAATTTTCGTGGCGGCTTCAAAAGTAGGCCCAGAAGTTTTGCCAACCGTATCGATGTTTCAAAATATATCAGAAAATCCGAAGACTTTATAAAGATAGAAGAAACAGAAACCCAAAACAGTTTCGAGGACTTTGGTTTTAGCGACATCTTATTTCAAAATATCAAAGCCAAAGGTTACATCAAACCTACTCCGATTCAGGATCAGGTTATCCCCCAAATCATCGCTGGTCGCGACATTTTGGGTTTAGCCAACACCGGTACTGGCAAAACCGCCGCTTTTGCTCTGCCTCTAATCGAAAAGATTCTCAAAAACCCTAACAAACGGATGATAATTCTAGCTCCGACTCGCGAATTAGCCATGCAAATTAAGCAGGATATCCGTGATTTTACCCCAGGCTTAAGAGTCTTTTTGGCTCTAGCCATCGGTGGTGCCTACATTCGTGATCAGATTATTGATATTAGACGTGGTCCCCACATTATCATTGGTACCCCCGGCAGAATTAAGGATTTATATGAACGACGGATTATTGATTTTTCCAAAATGGATACCGTAGTTTTGGACGAAGTCGATCGAATGTTGGATATGGGATTTATTGATGATATCCGAATGATTCTGGACAAAATCCCCAAGACCCGTCAAACCCTGTTTTTTTCCGCCACCGTCGATAAAAAAATCGAAAGCTTAATCGATACTTTTCAAAATAATCCTGTCAAAATTTCCGTCAAAACGGAAAACAGCTCTTCCCATGTTGACCAAAATATCGTTCGGGTTGAAAGAAACAAAAAAGAAGATACTCTTTGTCAATTACTCTCCGGCGATGATTTCAAAAAAGTTTTGGTTTTTGGCGCTACCAAAAGAATGGTCGAGAAATTATCTATCACCTTAATCCAAAAAGGTTTCAATGCCGGCGCTATTCATGGTGACAAAGCCCAGCACCAAAGACAGCAGGTCGTTAAGTTATTCAAAGAAAGCCGGATCAAAATTTTAGTCGCTACCGACGTTGCCGCCCGGGGTTTAGATATTGCCGATATCACCCACGTTATCAACTATGATCAGCCAAACACCTACGACGATTACATACACCGCATTGGTCGTACCGGCCGAGGCAACTGCAAAGGCTTTGCCTTAACTTTTGTCGAATAGGTTAAAATTACATTTGTTTTTCAAACCAGTTTAGTTCCCCTCCTTTTTCAAAGCCTGCCCGCCTCTGGAGGGGAGGGGTTAGGGGTGGATTTTAACTCTAAATACCCTGTAGAAATACAGGGTTTTTTCTATCACCATGGTCGCTAGAAGCCAGGCAAATCCGGCCACAAAACCCGCCGCCACATCCGACGGATAGTGAACCCCCAGGTACACCCGGCTCAATCCGACCAGAGACACAATAGAGATTGCTATTGCCAGATATTTCGACAACACATACTGATTTTTTGTGAAACGATAGGAAAAATATGCCAAAGTAAAATAAAAAACAAACGAATTCATGGCGTGGCCTGACGGAAAGCTTGTTGTTTTTTCTTCCACCAGGGGAGACAAGTTGGGTCGGGGCCGGTCAATAAAATGTTTCAGGGTCAAGTTTAGTCCGGCACAAACCAACAGACTCAGCCCGAACAATAGAGCCGGCCTGGTATGTTTTTTATACATTAGATATCCTATGGTCAAAACAGCTATTGTCCCTAACCAATAACCGGACCCCAAAAAGGTAACAAATTTCATCACCTCCGTCAAAATCGGGTTTCGGAAACTATAAACAAACCAGGACATTGTTTCGTCAATATAAATCATGTTTGCCCTAAAGATCCGTTCCGAAAATTCATAAAAAACTCTGATGGATGCCAAAGAAATCACCAAGCCCGCTCCAATCTCCCCCAAAATTACCAAAATGACCCTAATGTTTTTCCACATCACTTAATTCTAATACATCCTATTTTTCTTTTCTCTCTACCTTGATGGTGCATTCGGTCAACAGGGCGGCCAATGTCCCCACCACCGCCAAAATCGGTACCAATACTGCTCCCACCACTCCCAGTGTCAGCGGAAATATCACTACAGTCTTACCATTCTTATCAAGAATCGAAATTTGCCGGACATTTCCTTCGCGGATTATCTCTTTAACTTTTTTTAACAATTCTTCACCCTTGACTTCAAACGTATCATTTTTTTTTGTTTTTTTAATTGCCATTTTATTTATTCCTTAAATATATATGAGTAATGGTTTTAACAATCATCGCTCCACCCAATGCTATCATTATTACCGGGTCAATTTCATTTGTTTGTTTGATAATTCCCATTGCTGTCTGGTAAGCAATACCTATCGTCAACGCCCCGATCATAAACCACATGGCGTTTCTTTCTGCCTTCGCCTCATGTATCGTTTCCCTCTCATCCTTTTTCATCCGGATCATTATGTCAATTAAATCGACCGAGAAAATCAACGCCCAAGTGAAAGTTATTCCTGTTTTCAGTGATTCCGAAACTGGCACTATCTGCAAAAGAAAAATAGGAGCGGCGACCGCCAATATATAAAGCCACCCCTGGAGGCAATTTGGGGTAACCCCCCAGCCGCCGTATTTTCTGATACTAAACCATTTTGGGTTTCCGATCATAATTTTTTAAAAAATAAATAACTCATCAATTTTTGTTTTAAGCGCTATTGCCACATCATGGGCCAACTTCAAAGAGGGAATATATTTCCCCTGTTCTAGAAACACGATAGTTTCCCGCCTTACTCCCACCGCTTCGGCCAATTGTTCCTGAGTTAGGCCGTGTTTGGCTCGCAGTTCTTTAATTTTGGTTTCCATCTAGCTATATGTTAGAACTATCTAACATATTTGTCAAGCACTTCATAATTCCATCATAATTCACCTTCTCAAAATCCGTTGTATCTACTTCAATTAATTCTCCGACGCCCAAAGGTCCCGCTTTTCCGGCCATAAGTACTTTTTCCTGTTCCGAATAGCACAAACGGTCCACATGCCCGGGGTGGCGAAGACCACTTTCTGCCCTTTTTTTAAATCTCTCAAACAATATTTTTCCATCAGCAAAACACAATATTTCAATCACTCTAAATGGATACTTTTTCTGTAAATCCAAAAGCATTTGTCTGTCAATTTCCGGTTTAAAATTACTTTCCAAGACGAGCGATCGTCCTGTCTTCAATAAATTTTCCGTAATTTGGTACAAGATTTTATAACTTACTCCTCCCATTTTTTTTGACCAATCTCTGTCCGAATACCCCAATTCATCAAACAACAATTCCTTAAACATGTCCTTACTAAAATAGGGGATAGAAAATTCTTTTGAAATTTTTCCCGCCAAAGTCGATTTTCCGGTACACGAAAGTCCCGAGACTACAATCATAGTTGGTATGCTCACATTTATCATTATCCCTCAAAGCAGGACTTTAAACCACTCCAATCTCGACTAAGCCAGTCATATTGCACTTTCCAAAAATTAACCTAAGATGTAACCATGTGTGGAATTTTTGGAGTTTATAGTAAAAACCTGGAAGCCTCCAGACTGGTTCATAGCGGTCTGTGGGCCCTTCAACACCGCGGACAAGAGGGTTCAGGCATTGTTTCCTCTGATGGCAGAAAATTACACGTCCATCGGGGTATGGGCTTGGTTGCTTCCGTTTACAACGAGGAAAACCTTCTCAGCTTACCCGGTCCCATTGCCATCGGCCACAATCGCTATTCAACTTCCGGCGGTGCCGGATGTGATCACTTACAGCCGGTAATTAGAGAAGATCGGATACTCGCACTAGCTCATAATGGTAACCTTCCGACTACTGATAAATTAAAATTGTTCTTAACCTCGAAAGGGATCAATACCAACTCCTGAACGACTCGGAACTCATGAGAAAAGCCGTTGGTTATTACCTGGTCAAGGGCATGAGTTTGGAAAAGGCGGTTGAAAAATCATACCCATTATTTACCGGAGTTTTTTCCTGTCTTTTGATGACCGCCGACAAAATCGTTGCCATCCGCGACCGTCATGGAGTCAGACCTCTGTCAATAGGCACCCTGGAAGACGGGAGCACCGTCTTTTCATCAGAGACATGTGGTCTCAACATAATTGGTGCCAAATGGAAACGCGACGTTCTGCCCGGGGAAATGGTTTCAGTTGATCACCATGGCCTCGAATCACAGCAGTTGGTCTCCGGCAAAGAAATGATCGATGTCTTTGAGTTTGTATATTTTTCCCGGCCCGATAGCAATATTGCCGGGAAAAATGTTAATCAAGTCAGAAAAAATTTAGGACGCCAATTGGCTCATGAAGTTTCAGTTAAGGCCGATTTAGTCATCCCCATCCCTGATTCGGCCATCCCCGCCGCCATAGGTTTCTCAGAAATATCAAAAATACCCTTCGACATGGGTATCATCAAAAATCGCTATATCCACCGGACCTTTATACGCCCTGCCCAAAACATTAGGGAAGGCGACATAAAAATTAAACTTAATCCTCTCTCTTCAATAATCAGCGGCAAAAAAATAGCCCTGATGGACGATTCTATCGTCCGGGGGACTACTTCCCGGGAAATTGTTAGCCTGCTTCGCCAAGCCGGGGCCACAGAAGTCCATTTTTTAGTCAGTTCCCCTCCGGTCAAATACCCGGATTTTTATGGTATCGATACCCCGCGCCAGGATCAGCTTATTGCTGCTGTCAAAAATATCAAAGAGACAAAAGAATATATCCGCGCCGATAGTTTAAACTACTTATCATACAAAGGTATGCTAAAAGCCGTTGGTTTACCCGAAAATCACCTCTGCACCTCATGTTTTTCCGGTCAATATCCGATTAGTATTGGTTCTCGTCTAAACGATATTAAAATAATATAATAATCCAAGATGAAAAAAATAATTTTTATTTTAGGCATTAGTTTTATGTTAGTCGGTTGTGGACAGACCCCCATCCCTTCTTCTTCCGGTCTCTCTGGTCCCACCCAACCTCCCAAAGATATTTTTACGACTATCAAAGATGCTGTCCAAAAACAATTAGTTTTAAAATGCGAATATACCGACGAAGATGGTAGTAAAACCCAGACATATATAAAAGGGCAAACCGTCCGAATGATCGGTCAGGGAGACGACAATAAAAAATTAAATGGTCTGATGAAAGACGGTAAATTTTATATCTGGAGTGAAGAAAATATGCAGGGAATGGTCATAGACATTGGCAAAATGGAGGGTGCCTCAATGGGTAAAACTCCTATCAACAGTATTGACGATGTCATTGGTGTCTTAGAGTCCCAAAAAGATAAATGTATTGTCTCTCCCGAAAGTACGGGCCTTCTGGATCTTCCCGCCGATATCAAGTTTACCGATAGCGGCAGTATTTTTGGTGGAACAGAAAACTAGGTTTATCTCGATTAACCCAAAAACCCCCCTTCGATAAACTCAGGGGGGTTTAAGTTTACAAAATCAAAATAGCTTAGTATCTTGAGCTTCCGCCGCGATAACCGCCGCTTCCGCCTCGTGAATCATGACCGCCGCTGGAATAGTTGTCTCTTCGTGGCGCTCTTTCTTCCATTGGTTTGGCTTCGTTAACTTTTACGCTTCGACCATCCAATTCTTTGTCATTCCACATATCGATTGCTGCTTGAGCCTGTTCATCGGTCTCCATTTCTACAAATCCGAATCCCTTGGACCTGCCGGAGAATTTGTCCATGATAATAATTGCGGATACCACGGTTCCCGCTTGAGCAAATGCTGCTCTCAAAGTGTCCTCGGTTGTCTGAAAAGACAGGCCGCCGACATACAATTTTTTTGCCATTTTTGGTTAAAAAAATTAATAAATGTAGCGACCTTCTGATCAAATTTACTTGACTGACATCACTCTACAGTAGGTATTATACCTTATTTAACAAAAAAAATGTCAAGTAGTCGGGGGCTACCGGTTACGACATCGTCCGGGTCATTATCCACAAAACCATGCATCGGGCGAGATAGTAGGCATTTTCCGGTACCGAAGGAATTTTGTTTACAATTCTTTCCCACCATCTATACTTTTTCGGTAGACTTTGTTCCCATACGAGGTATTTATTTTTTATCCTTTCCACAATTTCTTTTGGCTCCATGTCCGAATAATTCAAAATTGACTCTCCCTCAGAAAAAGTCACTCTGCATTGCGGCATTATCATTGAAACTCCCGGAATTAATCTAAAATAATCCCACTCCGATGTCCCCGAAAGATGCGCCATTATTATTTTGGTTTTTCGGTTAGTCATGGCACTTTTAATCAGATATCCGATCCCCGAAAACCACTTTCCCTTTTTCCCGCCACCTCCCGGAAACATCGAAACCATTCCACCGTTTTTGACTATCGAGGCTGCTTTATTAATACTTTCTATATTTTTCAGGTGGGATACTTCCTTCGGAAGACTCTCGCTCGAGTGGATTTTTCGGAAAATTCTCAGCAATAAATTATTTAGCTTGTCTCTGTTGTCGAGCAATCGGTAATTTATATGAACCGGAATCAAGTGGTTATCAATATTGGACAACATCCCCAAAAAATTTGAGCTAATTATAAGAAAGCTGTCTTCTCTCGGTTCCTGTGCTGCTGTCAACACCACCACGTCCGTCATCGCCGGGTGATTTGACACTACAATCACCGGCTCACTCTTAAGAATGGATTTCAGCCGTCTATTTTTATTAAATACTTTCAGTTTTGTGCCTGTTGCCGTCAAAATCTCGCGCATTATCCCCTGATAACCCAACTTTAGTGATTTCTCGTTAAAATCTCTTACTATTTTCCCCACCAAAGGCAAACAGTCCAATTTTTTCACCATTATTATAATCTATCATTCTTTGTTTGCCCCCATCAAAGATATTTTTATAATGTAAAATACATACATATGTCGGTCAATCAGGCTAATTTTAACTATTATCTCCCTGCCGAGTTGATTGCTGCCGCTCCATCAAATCCCCGTGATAGCTGCAGGTTAATCACTCTAAACAGGCATACCGGTTCAATAAATCAGACTTATTTTTATAAATTGATCGATCAATTAACCGAAAATGATGTTTTAGTTCTTAACCAGAGTAAAGTTTTCCCGGCCCGAATTTTTGGCAAAAAAGAAACGGGCGGCCGGATAGAACTATTATTACTGCGATCCCTCAGTGACTTCACCTGGACAGCTATCTCAAAGCCGGGTGCCAGAATCGACACCCAACTTATCTTCCCACGGAATCTAAAAGGCAAAGTAGTTAGCCGGACTGTCAGCACGGGAGAGATAGACATCGAATTTAACCAGAACAAAAATGAATTATTAAAAACATTACACGCAATTGGTCACACCCCCCTTCCTCCATATATTAGCTCAAAAGAGCCAGAAGCCGATCTTCGCCGCAACTACCAGACTGTTTTTGCCACTGATGTCGGTTCTGCGGCTGCTCCCACCGCCGGGCTTCATTTTACCCAAAAGCTTTTAAAAAAAATAAAAAGTAAAGGCATCCAATTGGAATATCTTACTCTCCATGTCGGACTTGGAACTTTTCAACCGCTTAGGCAGGAAAACATTACCAATAAAAAGCTTCATCTCGAGTACTACGAAATTGCCCCGGACGTGTTAGCCCGACTCAATCAGGCCAAGAGTGCCGGCAAAAGAATTATCGCCGTCGGCACAACTTCGGCCAGAGCTTTGGAATCAGCTTCAACTGATCAGGGCGTACTTATCCGCGGAACTTCTGCTACCGATATTTTTATCTTTCCACCATACAAATTTAAATTTGTCGATAGTCTTATTACCAATTTTCATCTCCCGGAATCAAGCCTATTAATGCTAGTTTCTGCTTTTGTGTCATTCCCCAACACGGTTTTTCAATATAACGACTTTTTGACATCATCTATCGGACAGGTATATTTAAAAGCCATCGAGAGTAAGTATCTTTTTTTCAGCTTCGGTGACGCTTGTTGGATTTATTAACGCCCACTTTCCACATAATTGAATTTTTTTACAATCCGTATATCATTAAATTATTATGAAAAAGCGCCAAACTCCCAAAACCAAAAAAATACCTTCCGGTTCTTCCCTGTTACCTGTCCTATCTCAAGAGACAATTCAGTGGCAGAGACAAAATATCCCCCTTCTGGCTGGTTTTGTAATCATTGCCGCCTGTTTCGTTCTGACCCTGACAAAGCTATCGGCCGTCAAGCCCGAGCCAATTGCAGCCAACCCTTCGCCCCCAATCGACACCCAGTCGGTTTCCGACTGTACCCCCTCTCCGGATATCTTTTCCGGTATCGGTGTCAGGTTGGAGCAAGTTGAAAACAAAGTCCGTGTCCAAAAAACAATTCCCGGATCGCCTGCTGAAAAAAACGATATTTTGTCGGGTGATGTTATTTACCGGGTAGACGAAACTCCTGTTGTCGACGTAAACGACGCTGTTGCCAGAATCAGGGGAGAAATTGGCGTTCCTGTAAGAATTATTTTATATCGCAATAACCTCCGTCTGGACAAGACGATTGTCAGGGACAACATTGTCGACGAAGAAAACTTAATCTGCCGGTAGTTTTAAAAATGAAAAAGTCGACCAAGCTTTTATTTGTAATAATTTGTATTATTTTATTTCTATCCGGTTCACTGTTTCTTAGGCTAAAAATCAAAAAACCCGTCAACACAAGTGTTGTGCCAATGGATATCGAGTTTGCTGCCTCAAAAAAAAGTTCATCAGGGGTCGACCCCCAATCACCAATTATTATCTCCAGTAGTCAAACTCTTGATGCCCAAGCCATTTCTCAAGCCATAAAAATTACCCCGGAAGCCGATTACTCGGTCAAAAAAATAAACGATAACTCAGCCGAGCTTAACTTTAGAAAACCTCTCGAAAAATCAACCGTCTATCAAATTAGTCTAAATCGCTCAAGATGGGCTTTTCAAATCGAGTCTCCCCTTGCCGTTACCGGTTCTTTGCCCGGCAACAAATCTACCGATGTCAACCCCAATACCTCAATAGAGTTTTATTTGAATAATCCTGATTTTCTTACATCAGCCAACCAATATTTTAATATTCAGCCATCCGTTTCCGGCCGTTTTGAAAAACATCAAAATTCTCTCGTGTTCATCCCCTCATCTCTTACCGCCGACACCTTATACACCGTTACTCTTAAAAAGGGATTTCCTCTGGCCGACAATTCCCAAAAATTACCCGATGATTTTTCTTTTCAATTCGAAACAGGCAATACCGACAAAACTCAAGTTTCGCGTTTTGATTTTCAAAAACCCATCTTCGAGTCATCTCCCGACAAACCTCCTATCGCCATTATCAGCAATTGGGATCCGCCCTCTCAAAAAGTAAAAGCCAAGCTTTATCAATTCAACAGTACTGATTTCCAAGACTGTCTGACCCAAAAGATTGCCCTTCCTTCCTGGGCTCGTCATAGCCGATATTATCGTTGCCAAACTACCGGGAAATCAATTTCTGAGTTTGAGTTGGACACAAAATCCCCCACAGAATATGGCTCGAAATACCTGGAACTTCCTTCAAAATTACCCATCGGGTATTATGCCCTTGAAGTCATCAACCCCGACACCTCAATCAGCCAAACATTAATTGAAGTATCACCCCTTTCATGGTTTTATTGGATAGGAGTCGATGATTCTTTGTTTTGGGTAAACGATTTGGTTTCTCAAAAACCACTTGCCGACGTTAAACTCTTTCTCGGCTCAAAAGAGCTTGGTGCTTCAAATACCGAAGGATTAGTCAAGCTCACTACCCACAGCGATTTAAAATCCCGTCAAAACCAAATACTAACCATAAAAACCGCCCTCTTTACCGCCTATAATCTCATTGAATATCAGAATACCTATGGCGGCTATTTTGCTTCTTCCGAAGCCGAAATAGAAAAAAACAAATATTGGTCGTATCTGTACACCGATAGAGCGATATATCTTCCTTCCGACAAGATTAGTTTTTGGGGCATCGTAAAATCACGAGCCATCCAATCCCAAGAGCCAATTACCGTCGAGCTCTCCCGGAATTCTTACTCTTATTGGCGAGAGGAAAATTCTTCGGACAATATAATCAAAAAAATAGAAATCACCCCATCCAATCATGGCACATTTCAGGGGGTCTTTGATTTCTCCAACCTAAACCCGGGATATTACAGTCTCATTGCCAAAAAAGGGGACACCTTTATCACCCAACAAGGTTTTTCGGTTGAAACTTTTAAAAAACCCATCTTTCGGATTACAGCTAAACCTCAAAAACTTGTCATCTGGGCCGGTCAGCCAAACAAAGTTGATCTTTCGGTAAAATTTTATGACGGCACTCCTGTTTCCGAGACCCCAATAGTTTGGAATATGTACGATAGCACCGGAAATAAAAAAGGTGAAATTATAACCGACAAGGCCGGAAATGCTAGCCTTGAGATCCCAACCGTTTACGACTCAACAAAAAATTATTGGCCGCAAAATGTCTCGGTCAACTTCCGACCCAAGGGTATGCAGGAAGCCGACATCGACACCTACACTTCCTTCTTTGTGTTTGGGCCGGAATATAATTTGACCGTAGATTCGGAAACCATAGACAGTCAATCCCGGATCACTGTCACCGTAAGAAAAAATGACCTAAGTTTATTAGAGAAATCTCCCTGGAAGAATGAAGGAAACCCGGTGGCAAACCAGTCCGTTTCTGTCAAAACCGAACGGGTCTGGTACGACAAAGTAGAAACCGGAGACTACTACGATCCTATCAACAAAATCACCTCAAAAAGATATCGGTACGATAAAAAAACCGAAGGTGTGTCCAGCCAAAACTTAATCACCGATAGCAACGGCAAGGTCACCTATTCTCAGCCGGTTATCTCCGGTCAGCAATACGAAATTTTCGTCACTGCAATTGACTCCCAAAATCGGCCTACCAAATCCACTATCTATATTTCCGGCTCCAACTCGTCATCATTCGCTGATTTTTATGCCAAAACTTCAAAAGACAAGTATTCTCTCGGAGATCAAATAGAAGTATCTCTTAATTACGGCAATGATCCGGCTCCGACTTCCGAACCCAACAAATATCTCATTTTCTTTGTCAGAAATGGAAAAATTTATAACACGACCGTTTCCGAAAATAATAAACTTAGTTTTCAATTCGGAAACGATTACGTTCCAAATATAATTTTGAAAAGCGTTTGGTTTAGTGGTTCTACCTACAAGATCAGCAACAATGCCCGTAGCTTCTTGACAAACGGCCTCAACCTCACCTTCGACACCTCATCAAAGGAGCTGAATATTGATGCAAAAACCGACAAGTCAAAATATCAACCAGGGGAAGAAGCCCTGGTTGAATTATCTGTTAAAAATAACGCCAATCAGCCTCAACCCAATACCAAAGTCCTTCTTTCGGTGGTAGATGAGTCACTCAGTGATATCGGCGGAATCTCTTCTTCCGGCATCCTATCAGAATTATATTCTTCACTCGGTGAAGGTCGATTGGTAGATTATTACTCAAATCAAGTACCCGAAAATGGTGGCGGGGCCGAAGGCGGTGGCGGCGGTGGAGAGAGCCGTTCAGTATTCAAAAATACTGTTGCTTTTACCGAACTCACCACCGATGCCACGGGGGTCGCTAAGTACAAACTAAAATTTCCCGACAATATTACCTCCTGGCGGGCTACCATGCTAGCCGTCGGGAATGATCTCTCGGCCGGAGATGGTCAGTTACTTATTCCTGTTACCAAGCCGCTTTTTGTCGACATAGTGACCAACGACGAATTTATCATCACCGATAAACCAAAAATTACTGCCATCAGCTACGGCGAGGGCCTCGACACTGATTCGCAAATTAGTTATTCTCTTAACTCTCCCAGCTTAGGGATAAACCTCAAAAATATCTCCCAAAAAGCTTTTCTTCCGCTCGAATTTGATTTAGGTCAATTAGTCCCCGGGAAGCACCGCCTCGAGGTCAAGACTTCCTCCGGCAGCTTCAACGATATCCTGATTAAAACCATAGATGTGGTCAAAAGCCGAAACCTATTGCCAAAACAGGAAATAATAAGTTTAGACAAACAGTACAAGCCAATCTTTACCAGCCAACGCCCGGTGTACTTTACCTTTATCGACAAAGGCCTGAACTCCCTCTACTCAAAATTAAAACAATTTACCGGCCTCAACTCCTATGGTCTCAATGAGAGAGTAGACCGCCTAGTTGCAGAAAATATTTCTGTCGGACTTTTATCCCAATATTTTTCCGAAGATACGGTGGAAACCGAAGAAAGCTTTAGCCGGTATATCCACGAAAAAGGTGTCAGTCTCATGCCCAACTCCGATGCCGATCTGGTATTGACAGCCAAGTTCGCCGCCGCCAATCTTCCGCTCGTCAGTAAATCTCAGCTTTCCTCCGCCCTCTCGACCTACTTTCGTCAAGAAACTTCCATTGAGCGGGCCAGTGCCGCTCTTTGGGGTCTTTCGGAAACCGGCAAATCTCTTCTTACCTCCATCGATATCTTATCGAAAGAAAAAAATACTCCCCGGGGCCAAATCTATCTCGGGCTAGCTTTAGCTTCCCAGGGTGATCAAATTTCCGCCGGGAAGATCCTGAATGAAATTATTGCCAAATACGGCGTAAAACAGGATCCATATCTTTTCATCAAAGTCGACAACAATGAGCAAAATACCCTCGAAAATACAGCTTTGGCCATGATCTTATCGGCCAAAGTCGGCTCCATTGAACTGCTTGATAAACTGTGGTCATATCTTGATATTGCCAAATCAGAAGAACAACTTTATGTCTTGGAAAAAGCCATTACCATAAAATCGTCCATCGCCTCATACCCATCATCACTCTCCGAGTTTGAATATCAGTTATTGGGTCAAAAGTTTACTAAAAAATTATCCGACGATAAAATCCATACAGTCGTGGTTCCTCAAAACGAATTATCCACTTTCTCTGCCACCCCTATTTCCGGTTCAGTCGATATTATTGTTCGCTGGTGGGAAGATTTTGACTTATCTCAAGTTACGGTTAACCAAAATATTTCTCTCGATGTTTCTACCGCTCCCATATCCAAAATATCCGGTTCTGAATACATGGAGTTTATCGTTACCCCCAAAATTTCCAAAAACACCACCAACGAATCATATTTAGTTTCCGTCAATCTCCCCTCCGGGCTCAGACTAATCGACAATCCCTACTTCTATAAAACCCTGAGCGGGAAAAATGAATTTTTCAGTTTCCCATCATATATTGAAAATAACCGGCTCATTTTCCGATCAAATTTTACCTATCCTATTCGCTTTTTAGCCCGACCAATCAACAAAGGTCAATTTTCTTTCGAGCCGTCATTTCTTTATTCGTCAAGCACTATTAATCAGCTAAATGTCTCGAAACCTCATCCTGATATCACTATTAATTAGTTTTGCCGTTGGAATCTTTGCCTATACCCGAAAATCAGCCGACGGTTTTACGGTTCTCTTGGTTCCCCACAACCATATTTTTCAGCCCAAGATAATGGAGTTTATGGACAGACAATACCACCCAAATATTAAAAATATCATAATCCTGGGAACCAATCATGCCGATGCCGGTCCTGTGATTCTAAAAAGTGACGACGATTACAGCATCCAAAATATTGTCCCAGTTGTCAAAAAAATGTATCCAACCGCCAACATAATGCCTTATATTTTTCGTCCCGGCCACGATCTTCTCCAAACTCTATCCTTTTCCGAGGATATCAAAAAAATCTACCACCCCGACAACACGGTTATTATCGCCTCAGTTGATTTCTCTCACTATACCTCCTTGTCGCAGGCAGATGTCTTTGACCAGGAAACCATTACTGCCCTTAGAAACAGGGACTACAACCAATTAATCACCTGGGGGCCGGAGCACACTGACTGCCCGGACTGTTTAATCGTATCATCGAATTTAGGCGACAGCTTCTCCCTTACCGGCAGAGAGTATCTTGACGGGACTAGCTATATTTTTGGTATTTTCCGCTGATTACTCCTCATCCTCACCGATTTCCTCAAAGTCCGAATTACCATAATCAGAGGTATTTGTCGCTCCTTCGCTTACCGGTTTATCACTACTTTCCTCAGGAATAACCATCTTAAATGATTCAATGATTGTTTCAAATACCTCTCCCATTCTCGGTGATGTTAAAAAATTTCCTTCGATGGTAAACAAAATCGCCTCGTCGATTGTTCCCACCACCGTTTTCCCGTCATTGAAAGTAATTTTTTTCGCCTTTAATCCCGACAACAAAATATCTTCAACCTTTCCGCCAACAACCGCTTTGTCGCTCTTCACCCAGGCGTCAACCTTGGCATATTCTGTATCCTTTGCCATTATCAATATTTCTCCACCATTTTCTTGGTCACTAATTTTCAGATTGGCATAATTGACTTTATCGTCAGGGTGGTTGTCAATCTTTAGTCTTTCGGGATATTCAAAAACAAATCCGGCCGGATCCTTCCACTCCACCAATTTATCTACGATTACGGTAGGTGACGGCGCTATTTCTGTCGGGGTTACCGATGTCTCAGTTTTCTTGCATCCGCCCAAAATTGCTGTAAAAATCATGGCAATTATTATCAATCCGATTTTATTTTTCATAATTGTAGGGTATCATAACTCATTATGAAAAAGAATATTCCTTGCCTGATTTTTGTTACACTGGCGACATTGATTTTTTTTACACCTGCCTCTGCTCAGGCAGCAAAAAAAAGGGTATTTAAATCAGGATCGTCTGGCTCTAATTTGTCTACCGGTACACCCGCCGTCTATCTCAGCCTCCGCCGCGACCGTCTGGCCCTAAACATGTCCTTCGTCAACCTCAAGGCCACCAAATCGGCCACCTACGAGTTAACTTATCAAGGTAGTGGCAATGATCAGGGGGTATTTGGGTCTGTAAAACCAACGGAGTCGGGCCAGCGCACCCTATATTTTGGTACCTGCTCGCATGCCGTTTGTAACCCCCACAAAAATATCCAAAATATGAGATTGTCAATAAAATATACCCTAAATAATGGTAAAACCATTTCCAAAAGGTATAAAGTAAAAGTCTAAGACCGAACTTTTTTTATCTTAATCCCATACATTATTATCCCTTTCCCGTCGGTATCTGCGATTCGTCTAAATACACACTTTACTTTATCTCCGATTTCCAAAAGCTCGTTATCAACACCCATTAATTCCCGGCATTCGTCCCCAAATCTAACCAGAGAAAAGGTATACGGGGCCATATTTTGCAACATCAAGGGCGGCACTCGGATAGTCGTCGTCGCCACCACCTCTCCCTCTTTACCTATTATTTTTGCCCACCCCTTGTTGGCTCTCCAATATTCTGCCGGATATCCTTTCACTTTTTACCTCCCAATATATGAACTACTGCCGTTGCGCCGCTGCCACCCACGTTCTGTGCCAGTCCGGTTTTTATTTTTTTATCTAAAATCAGCTGCGATAAATAAGCAATTTGTTTTATGCCGGTTGCCCCCACCGGATGTCCGTTGGATTTCAACCCTCCCGAAGGATTAATTACAACTTTTCCTCCATATGTAGTTTTCCCCTCAATCGTTGCTTTCCCCCCCATCCCTTTTTTAAAAAACCCCAGGTCCTCGATTGCCAAAATTTCCGCAATAGAAAAACAATCATGAATTTCTGCTGCCCCAATATCGTCTGGCCCTACGCCAGCCATTTTGTATGCGATCTTCGCCGCTTTTACCCCGGCCTCGATGGTGGTCAGTGAATTTCTTTTTGCCAAGGACAAGCTGTCCATTCCTTGTCCAAACCCAATAATTTGCGGGCAATTTAATCCATATTTAGTCGTCAAAATCACCGCGGCCGCCCCGTCCGAAATAGGGGAGCAATCAAACAATCTAAGCGGGGCAGCAATGATTTCACTTTCATTCACTTCCGCTATAGTTATTTCTTTGTGGAATTGTGCCAGTGGGTTCAAAAGTCCATGTTTATGGTTTTTAACACTAACCGCCGACAGCTCATCCCTTGTCGTTCCGAATTCCTTCATGTGTTTCTGAGCCATCAGTGCATATAACCCCGGAAACGTGCTTCCGTATTCCATCTCCACGTCCGCCGCCCCCACCAAACCTTCTGTCGCCGTCGGGTTTGATACATCAGTCATCTTTTCTGCTCCTACCACCATTACAGTTTTATATCTGCCCGACAATAGAGCCAATTCTGCCGCAATCATTGCCAAACCGCCCGAAGCACAGGCCCCCTCAATTCTCATTGCCGGTGGCTGATTTTTTAGTATCTGGCTTGCCATTGCTCCCAAATGAAGTTGCCCGTCAAATATTCCGCCGGCCATATTTGAAACAAAAATTGCTTCAACTTCTTTATCATCCAAATTAGAATTTTTTATCACTCCCTGTACAGCTTCAGTCAGCAGATCTTTTAAACTCTTCTCCCATAATTCCCCGAATTTAGTAATGTATGATCCGGCCACAAATGTCTTCATTTTTCCGTCCTTTTTCTGTATTCACTATAACTTATGAAACGATTACCAATCTGGCTTGATAGAAAATTGTTCCAGTCAGCCTTCCTCTCCTGCATGTTCTCAGCACAGTTAAAAGCAAAACAATCAGATCCGGCCCCCGATCCGTATGAAGCCATAAAAATTTTCTCTCCCCCCTTCGCCTGGTCAAGTACATTAGTCAGCGCCATCAAGCTAGCGGCTGCATAGGTATTGCCAATCGTCCGGACGACCAGGCTATGTTTAATTTGGTCTTCCGAGCAGCCCATTGTTTTTGCCACCGCTTTTGGGAATTTCCCGTTTGGTGTATGAAAAATACAATAGTCAAAATCACTGATTTTCATATCCAGGTCAGACAAAAGTTTCCTACCGGCAGTCAGGATATGGTTAAAATATGCCGGTTCCCCGGAAAATCTGCCTGCATGTTCAGGAAATTCCTGCCTCGGCCGTCTCCAGAAATCAGGCGTATCCGTTGCCACCGATACCGTGCCAACCATTTCTGCCAGTAAATTTTCCCTGCCGACAAAAAATGCAGCTCCGCCTGCTCCAGCAGTATATTCCAACACGTCACCAGGCCGCGACTGAGCTGTATCTACCCCTATTGCCAGGCCAAAATCTGCCATCTTTGACTTTACATAGGCAAAACACGCCTGCAAACTTTGGGTTCCTGCCTTACAGGCAAACTGCATATCTGCCATGGCCATATATTTCTGCAACCCCAGGGCCTGAGCCACAATTCCCGAAGTTGGTTTTACCGCATAAGGATGGCTCTCGCTCCCCACAAATATTACCCCCATTTTTTTCTCCAAAAACTCTCTTTCTGTCAGCCTTAAATATGCCTGATATGCCGCCTCTACGGCAATAGTTGTACTGTCTTCGTCTATTCCTGGTACAGTTTTCTGTTCCACTCCCAAAACCGGCCCCATATCCTTACCGTTGTGAGCCTGGGCAATTTCAC
Organism: Candidatus Shapirobacteria bacterium; assembly: GCA_041659325.1. Lineage (NCBI taxonomy): Bacteria > Candidatus Shapironibacteriota > Candidatus Shapirobacteria bacterium. Next base: position 24,964 of record JBAZYN010000001.1, read on the forward strand.
CGCTTTTGATTACTGATTCCGGAATATACGCGCCATAAGACACAATTCCGACACTTTTGTCCATGTAAGTATTATGTCGACTCACTCTCCAAAATCATTCTCCTAGTGTTAAAATTATAATTCAACTCTATGATCAACTTAAAAGATGCCATTCATTGGTATAGAAAACTACCAGAGAAAAAGCTCTATCTCGAATCTATCAGCGCTTTACTGACTATCCCGGTCTTGGTTACAGTCATCCTCTCAAATGTCATCAATCTTAAAAAAACCGCCCTATCAACTGCTACACCCATTACCTCTTCGCCGACGGTTATCCCCACTCATGTGGATACTGTATCTCCGACACTAGCTCCGGTTGTTACCGTCCAAATCGTTTATGTTACTCCTACCGGCGTTTCGACGATAGTTCCAACTAGCACAATAGTTCCTACCCCCACCGCCACCTTCACCCCCACCCACACCTCGACACCCTCTCCCAGCCCTACCACGATCCTCAATACTCCTACTCCTAGTTCAACTTCTACCCCGACTCCCACAGCGGCATTAATACCATCGGACACTCCGACCGTTCAACCAAGCCCGACTATTTGATTTCTTCTCTCCTTCCCCGCCCCCCCCCCTCAGGCTTGTTATTTTTCCCCCTCTCCCTATAATAATTATTACCCATGAAAACCGAAGTAATCTTTGATATTGAAACCAAAAAATTATTTGAAGATATCAGTTCGTTTAACCCCGCCGACCTTGGTGTTTCTATCGTCTCTTTGTATTTCCGCCAGGTAGACGAAAATTTAATCGAAAAGGAGGGCCAAATATATAGTTTCTGGGAAAACGAATTTTCGAATATGTGGGATTATTTTTCCAAGGCGGATCGGATAATCGGTTTTAATTCCCTTGGTTTTGACATACCGGCGCTAGTTCCGATCTCCCCTCTGAATTTTAAGAAACTGCCCCATTTCGATCTGATGGACAAGATTAAGCAAAATTTGGGTTTTCGCCTTGGGCTCGACGCTGTTGCCAAAGAATGTTTAGGGCATGGGAAAACGGATATCGGCACCAATGCCGTAGTTTATTGGAACGAAAATACCGCCGAAAGTCTGGCAAAATTAAAAAAATACTGTGAAATGGACGTGTTTGTTACCAAAGATATTTATGACTATGGTCTCAAAAATAAACATTTAAAATACAAAGATAAATGGAACACATCCCGGGTTTTCCCCATAGACTTTTCTTATCCGCAGTCAGAAAAAAATCAGATTAGTCTTTTTTAGCTATTCATGAGTATGGATGTCTCACCCTGAACCCTTTTCAAAACTGCCGCCATTTCTTCAGATATTTTACTATATGATCTTTTTTGAAGAATTTTAAGTATTTCCCCATAAAACCAAAATAATTTGTTTGATGCAACTCCCATTTTATTCCACAATTCCTTGCCCGTTGTTTTCATCGAGTTGGAAATTACCGTCAGGGTTACAATCTTGTCTGCTGCGCAAATCAACATTGCCTCCTGGCTCATCGTCTCTGCGTGTTGAAGGTACTTATTTTTTCTTTCCTCCCACGATGCCTGTCCCTTCAATTCGGATCCGGCCTCTTTGTCCTCGCTCACATCGAACACCATGGCCATAACCAATTCTCCAAAATCATTTTTAATATCAACAAACGAATAATCATCAACATTGTTTACCACGTTATGAACCAAACCGGCCACAATTACATTTTCGTCATTCGAATAATTAGAGAGTACCCAGGCAACCTCAAGTAAGTGCACGATAAAAGGTAAATTATCACCCTGGCGGACTTGCCCGGCATGTTTCTCTGCCGCAATCTTAATTGCCTTTTGAATTTTCGGTGTTAATTGCATTACTTATATTTAAACATGAATCTAGAGAATTTTACTGTCAGCCTCGTTCTTCTGAATTACTTCAAGGATATAGGTATCAGCCCCATATTCATCATTTCCCACAAACCGACCCTCTCCATTCAAAATTCTTTCAAACGGCAGACATTCCCGACATCCGTCCCCTTGCGGACATTTAAAAATTTGCATTTTTCTGGATAATTTTATCTTTCTGGCAATTTTGAGGATTTTACTCTTTGACACCTCCAAATCGGGCAATGGTTTGGGTGTTAGCTCATCATTCTTTTCCAGATACCAATAACTTGCTTTTGTAGTCTCCCGTTTTTGGCAATTAGCCACCAACAATCGGTAAATGGGAAGTTGCAGCGACTCGGCCCCCTCTTCATTTTTACTGGTTTTAAAATCAATAATATGGACACTGTCCGTCTCCGGCAAATATTCAAGCCAGTCAATCTTTCCGCACAGGATTATATTATCTTCTTCGGATAGCCAATAATATGGTAAATCCTGGTTTATTTTTCCTGCTAAGCCTGCAATTGGCCCCGGGTTTTTCATCACCCGCCGTATCATTTCTTCACCCCGACTTTTATATTTATACTCTGTTTCGGCATCACCAAAACCACCTTTTTCTGCCGAAATATTTATCCAAGCTCGCTCATATTTATCCAAAAGTGATTCCTTAAATCTGCTGCTCACCGGCAGCACTGATAGTGACTCTATAACTTGATGAACCGCTTGCCCCAAAGCCAGAGGAGGGGACATAATTTTAATTTTATGGCCGGTCTTTGGGTCCTTATAAACATTTTTAAGATAATACGATCGGGGACACGACTGAAACGCACTGATTGATGAATGCGACACCCACACTGCGCTATATTTATCCTTGGTCACACCTCTATGATACACTAATGACTATGTCTAGACCTGAAGCAGGAAACGCCTTGCTACTAGTTGGTCCTCAATACTTTGACAATAGACTCCCTATTAGCTCTATAAGCCGTAGAGTTTTGGAACGAACAGATCCTTTGGGGATAGGAATTGTTAGCGCCGTTTTAAAAAAACATGGTTTAAAAACCCATCTGGAAATTATGAGACCGGGCCATATTAACGATCTACAGTCTTATATTGAAGCCGCCGGTTCTGTTTTTATCTCTTCCAGATTCTATGATACAAGTTCAGCCCAAGAGGCTATAAGAATTGCCAATAAAGCCGGAAAAACAGTGATTACCGGCGGTTACGGTCCCACCCTCGACCCCGCTTCTTTTGATCGCTCAACCGCCATTGTCCAAGGTGAGGCGGAACCGGTATTAGATCAGTTAGTTGATGACTTAAAAAGTGGTCATCTGGAACCGGTTTACGATTCTACTAAACTTCCTCCGTTTGATCTTGACCAGTATATTTGGCCGGATAGAAGTATTTATCCAAGACCTGGTTTCGGAATTCCCAAAAAACACTCCCAGGAATTGGCTAGGGGCTGTGAAGAAGGGCACTGTATCTTTTGTTCCGGAGTACAATTGCAACGGACGTTTCGCTCAAGAGATTCCCGAGATACAATCGCTGAAATCGAGTCAATGGGAATTAGAAAAAGTGATTTTTTATTTTTTGTCGATTTAAACACGTTTTCTGTTCCCAGGGAAAGGTTGGTACCCCTTTTTACTTACTTAAAACAAAACAGAATCAAGTGGATATCAGAGGGCACGGTTGCCCCGTTATTGGCAGACTTAGAACAGTGTGGGAAAGACGACAGCCTTCTTGCACTCATGTCTCCTCAGGATGGGCTAGGTGGCTGTTATTCATTTTTATATGGCGCCGATGATCTAATCAGTACCAGAGTTAAAGGTTCCCGTGACAAGGAAAAGACAATGTTGGCACAAACGGTTAAAGTTTTCAGTGAATTCGGGATCCCCCTAAATCTTTCTGTAGTTGTTGGTTTAGACAACCATACTTTTCCTGATTCATTCTTCCAAATAGCCGATACCCTGAGGGAAATACGGGCTCCGTATACTTTTTTTCACATTGCCACTCCATACCCCGGTACTGTTTGGGGAGACAAAGTGTCGCAGCAAGGTAGAGTCACTGATTTGGATTCCACCCATTTTAACCACCGCAGAGTCGTTGCTGCCCCCAAAAATATGTCGGCCGATGAACTACAACAAGGTTACTTTTGGTTACAGAGAAAACTTTACAACCCGGGAGAAATTGCAGAAACGTTTAAAGCACATCATAGAAAACGGTCACCCAACGTTGTTCTCGATGCCTTTTCATCCGGTCTCCCTTTTGCTGTTGACACATTTTTAAGCAATCTTGAATTAGACGCCAGGGGATTCGTAGACCATAGGGCTTTAAGAAATCTGGACGAGGGATATACTAGATGGAAGAGTGCCAGTCATGAGAATTAACAAATATTTATCCTCAATCGGAGTTGCCTCGCGACGGGCTGTTGATAAACTTATTTCTGAGAATAGAGTCAGGATAAACAAAAATTATGCCCGGCTAGGGGATCAGGTTGATCCCCAAAAAGATGGAATAGAAGTAGACAACAAACCGGTCAGCAAAACAAACCCCTTTTTTGAGTACATTATTTTAAACAAACCCGAAGGAGTAATTTCCTCTACCGTCGACACTCACGATCGCCAAACCGTTCTCGATCTGGTCCCAAACAAATCACGCCTATACCCCGTAGGCCGCCTGGATTACGATTCCTCTGGGTTAATCTTGTTGACCAACGATGGTGATCTGGCGTTAAAGCTCACTCATCCCCGATTTCATTTACCAAAAACTTATCACGTCACAGTCACTGGGTTAGTTGATGACCGAAAAATTAATAAGCTCAAAAAAGGGGTAGATCTGGAAGACGGTAAAACTCTCCCCTGCGATATTTCCATCATCACTCGTCACCCGGGCAATACAGTTTTAGAAATTATCCTGTATCAGGGCAAAAAACGTCAAATAAGACGAATGTGTGAATCAGTTTCGCTAAAGGTCTGGAAATTGCATCGGGTAGCCATCGGCCCGATCACAATTGGCGAGCTTAAATCGGGAAAATATCGTCATCTTAAAAAGGATGAAATCTCCCGTCTAAAACAAATCAGCATTTAATGTAATATACTTTTTTATGTTTTCGATATTCAAAAAACCGCCGGTAATTGGCCTTGCTCTTGGAAGCGGTGGTGCCCGTGGACTGGCGCACATTGGGGTTATTAGATCTCTTTTAGAAAACGATATTTATCCCGGAGTTATTACCGGTTCTTCAGCCGGTGCCCTAATCGGTGGGCTATACTCCGCCTTTGGGAGGCTTAACGAAATCAATAAAATCGTTGATTCTATTGATTACCGTTTTATTCTAAAACTCATACTTGAGAGGCCAAGCAAGCAGGGAGTTGTCCGTGGTAATAAACTCGAGTCTTTTATAAACGAACAGGTGGGCAGTTTATCCGTCGAAAACACAAAAATACCCTTTTACGCGGTTGCTTCTGATCTGGTCTCCGGCCAGCCTTACGTTTTTAAAAAGGGCCCTCTCTCGATCGCCATTCGGGCATCAATATCGATTCCGCTATTTTTTTCCCCGGTTAAACTAGCCAATACTATTTTGGTCGATGGCGGTGCTTCCGTCCCCGTCCCGGTAGACATTGCCCGACAAAACGGGGCGGATTTTGTAATCGGTGTAAATCTTTATAAGTCATATTTTCCTCTTCCCCACGAAAAAGTAGACAAATCTAATATTTCAAAACTAGCTTTTTATTCCTCCCAAATAGTTCTAAATAGTCTATCGCAGGAAAACAATTCCCACGCCGATTTCCCTCTGGATCTCGAGATTCCCATCCAAAATACTCTTGATTTTGTCAAGGCCAAAAAATTTGTTGATATGGGTTATGAACAGACTCAATCAAAAATCCGGGATATTCTAAAAAAACTTTACAAATAATCAACTGTGATAAAATTAACCTAATGATAAACTGGCTAAAGAAAAATTGGGCATTGGCTATTCTTATTATTATTGTTTTGAGTTTTCTAAAAGAGCGATTTTTGGGCTCAGGAAATCTTTCTCTTCGTAATTCTGCCTCATATGACATGGCTATGGGAGGTGTTGCCCCCGCCCCAGCCGCCAAAATATCATCCCTGTCAAGCCGCACTGATTTTGTCCCTGAGTCAATTGCTCCCTCCGATGCGGTTGACCGCATGGTTATACAAGATACTAGCTTATCGCTTGTTGTAAAGGATGTGTCTACTGTAATTTCTCAAATCGAAACCGCCGCCAAAGGTTTTGGGGGCTATCTTGTTAACTCTTATCTGTCAAAACCTGAAGCCGCCGCAAGCGGCAACATAGTTATTCGTGTCCCCGAGGGAAAACGCACCGAAGCTCTAAGCGCCTTAAAAGGATTTGCTATCAAAGTCGTTTCCGAATCAGTCTCCGGCACCGATGTTACCGACGAGTATGTTGACCTTCAGGCCCGTTTGGATATTTTATATAAAACCAAGGCAAAATTCGACGAAATCTCTGCTAAAGCCTATACGGTAAATGATCTTCTGGAGGTCAATCGTGAGCTAATCAATGTTCAGTCGCAAATTGACTCTATCAAAGGTCGGCAAAAATATTACGAACAATCTGCAAAACTCAGCAAAATTACCGTCTATCTGTCGACCGATGAAATGTCTCTGCCCTACGCGCCCACCAACGAATGGCGCCCGGCCGTCATTTTTAAAGAAGCCGTCAGATCCCTGGTTGGTGCCTTGAGAAATATTGGGACACTCGCCATTTGGCTTGTTGTTTTCTCTCCGGTAATTATCCCTGCTGTCTTGCTCTATCGGTGGTACAGAAGTAAAAAGAAATGAACCGTCGGGCAATTTTTACGATCTTTACCATCGTCCTCACTGATCTGATTGGTTTTGGAATAATTATTCCTATCTTGCCAGCTATTAGTCAAAGTATGGGTGTCAGAGGTTTTTGGTTGGGCTTGTTGATATCCTCTTACGCCATTGCCCAATTTATTTCAGCCCCGATTCTGGGAAATCTATCTGACCGTTACGGCCGCAAACCGATTTTGGTAATCAGCAAACTCGGTACGGTCATTGCTTATATAATCTTTGCCTTTTCGAGAAGTTTTTCTGTCCTACTAATTTCCCGCCTGATTGATGGTTTTACCGGGGGGAATATCCCTGCCGCCCGTGCCTATATAAGTGATATCACCACCAAAGAAAACCGCTCTCGTGGTATGGCAATCATTGGGATTTCTTTCGGGTTAGGCTTTATCATTGGCCCGGCCCTTGGTGGTATTTTTTTTACAATCGGAAAATCACACACCCTTCCTGCCCTTGTCGGAGCCCTGCTTAGTTTTATTTCTTTGGTACTCACTCAAGTCTTTCTGGATGAATCACACCGCCTCAGTAAACCGGTTGTTTCCCGTACTTTTTCCATAAAAAACTTTCTAAAAGTGTTTGAAAACAAAACTATCCAGCAGATACTTATAATTCAATTCATTATTATGACGGCCACCTCAGGTTTTCAAACCACTATTTCCTTTTTTACGGATAAAATTTTCCGCTACACTCCTCAACAAAATAGCCTCATGTTTGTGTATTTCGGGGTACTCGGATTAGTAGTTCAGGGCTATCTTGCCAGCCGTCGTGGACCAAATGTTCACAGGATGATAAAAATTGGAATTATCGTTAATGCTGCCGGTATTATTTTTCTCTCTCTTAGCCCCACCTCCTCGCTATTTCTAGCTTCAATTGCCTTAACCTCGGCCGGTGGTGGTTTAATCGGGGTATTTTTACCGACTCTACTTTCAACTGTCGACAGCAAAGATCCGGAAGGGGAAGTTATGGGTGCATATGAGGGTATTGGCAGCCTTGGTAGAGTCATTGGTCCGGCCATTATCGGCAGTCTTATTGTAATTTTTCCCAGGCAAATTTATTTCACTTGCGGAATAGCAGTTCTTGCTACTATATTCTTTCTAAAAAAAATTAACCTAAAACCGCAATATTCCAAACCCTATCAAGGCAGTCACGATCAGATATATTCCGATTAGTGTCGACAACAACTTCGGGTTCAAAAGAATCAAAATCCCAAATATTAAAGACATTATCGGGCTTAAATTTTTTAGTATCATAAAAAATAATATCACTTCCTTGACATTTTTGTCCAATATTTATATCCTTTCAATACCCAAACAAAACCCAAATATGACTCTTTCCCAACCACTGGCTTCAATTCTTCGACCCAAAAATCTCGCCGAATTTATTGGTCAGTCACACCTTGTCGGTCCCGGCAAGCCGCTTCGTTTAGCCATAGAAACTCGTCAGCTTTTTTCTATGATTTTTTGGGGGCCGCCGGGGGTGGGAAAAACTACCTTAGCCCGGATTATTGCCAAAGAATGCGGGGTTGAAATATACGATCTTTCCGCCGTATCAGCCGGTAAAGACGACATCAAAAAAATCATCGGTTCTTCGGCTCCGGACCTTTATCAAAAAGTATTGTTTCTTGATGAAATTCATCGTTTCAACAAAGCTCAACAGGATTTCCTTCTGCCCTACGTCGAAAGTGGCAAGTTAACCCTGATCGGCGCCACCACCGAAAATCCCAGTTTTGAAATTATTTCTCCTCTCCTTTCTCGTTGTCGTGTTTTTGTTTTAAAGGAACTTTCTGCCGATGAAATGAATCAAATAATTGAACGGGCCCTGCCCGTCATTGCGAGGAGCTCCGCAACGAAGCAATCTATAAAAATTAACCCTCCCACTCGTGAATGGCTGATCAACATGGCCAATGGTGATGCCCGTCAATGCCTAACCATGATTGATAATGCCTTCACCCTTTATGGCAAATTAACCATCGATACCCTAAAATCTACTCTGCAAAATTCTTATCTCCGTTTCGACAAAAAAGGCGAGGAGCACTACAACACCATTTCCGCCTTTATAAAATCTATGCGGGCCTCAAACGTTGATGCCGCGGTTTATTATTTAGCCCGGATGATTGAAGCCGGTGAAGACCCAAAATTTATTGCCCGCCGCATGGTTATCTTTGCCTCCGAAGATATTGGTATTACCAACTCCTCGGCTCTAATGTTGGCCAATCAGGTCTTTCAATCAGTTACCTTAATTGGCTACCCAGAATGCGCTATTAATTTAGTCCATGGTGTAGTTTATTTGGCCAAATCCGCCAAAAATAGATCAGCCTACGATGCCCTCCGCTCCGCCCAAACAGACGTCAGACAGTTGGGTAATCTGCCGATTCCCCTCGAACTCCGCAATGCCGAAACCAAGTTAATGGAAGATTTAGGTTATGGCAAAGGCTACGAAAAATATTCTCAAAAAGATCTGCTTCCTGATAAACTAAAAGGTAAAAAATATTTTAAAGATTTAAAAAAATAATCCAATATGAAAACAATACTTGTGGATGCAGTTGGGACTTTTGTTATTGAAGGTGAGGGTGTCAATCAGCCAATGTTTGAACTACTCGAAAAATATCCGAACAAGAAAATAATTTTAACCAATGCCAATGATGAGCAGCTAGTCCCATTCAGCTTAGTTAATCTTCCTTATGAAATGTTTACTATGAAACACAACCCAGATAAGGTTGAGCCGGTATATTTCGAGACCATGTTAAAACAATATAATCTAACCGCGGACGATGTGATTTATTTTGAGCACAATCCAGATGCAGTCAAAAGCGCTGGGTCTGTTGGTATAAAATCGTATTTTTATGACTCGGAGAAAAAAGATTTAGATGGATTAAAATTTTTTCTTGATAACAATGGAGGAAATTGAGCGAAAATTTTTAGTAAAACAATTACCCGATTTATCCAGTATTCAGGTCGTAAATTATGAACGATATTATCTATTTGTTGGCAATGGTATTGAACTTAGAATACAGAGAAAGAATCATAAATATGAATTAGAGCGTAAAGTCACTACTGGTGATTTGACTCGCACTGGTAATTCTTGTCCATTGTCTCCTGAAGAGTTTAATTTGCTAAAACAATTATCAAGTAAATCAATTATTCGAGATGCTTATCGACTAAGTGAGTCTCCTAATGTATCAATAAAGATTTATCATGGAGATTGTGAGGGTCTAGTTCGGGCTGAATTTGAATTTGAGTCAGAGATCGAGGCAAAATCATTTATCCCACCTGAATGGTGTGGTGACGAAGTAACAAACACGGCTTTGGGTCGTGACTCTCGACTCTTGGCATTATCTAGGCAAGATTTATTAAAAGAACTAAAAGTAGTTGAGTCGAAGGTATGAAACTACTCTTAACTTCTGCCGGATTATCAAATCTCTCAATAGTCAAAGCCATTGAAAGGTTGTTGGGGAAATCTGCCAAAGGGGTTAAGCTGGCCTTTATCCCCACTGCGGCCAACGTTGAGCCTGGTGATAAAAGCTGGATGATTGAAGATTTGAACAATTTCCAAAAAACTGGTTTTGAGGTAGATATTGTTGATATTTCAGCTCTACCGAAAGAGATATGGTTGCCAAGAATTGAGAAAGTCGATGTATTGGTCTTTAGCGGTGGCAATACTTTTCACCTGATGTACTGGCTAAGAAAATCTGGCTTAAACCAACTGCTCCCAGAACTACTTAAAAGTAAAGTTTATGTAGGGATTAGTGCAGGCAGTATGGTTGTTTCAAAAAGTATTTTTCTAACCTCTGACAAACCAATTTTTGGTGAAGACAGATTGGGTGTGGCTGATGACAGAGGTCTGGGTCTTGTCAATTTTTACGTTCGCCCTCATTATAATTCCCCACTTTTTCCAAAGGCAAAAGAAAATGTGATTGCAAAGTCGGCCAAAACAGTCACCGAGCCAGTTTATGCTCTGGATGATAACGGTGCCATTGAGGTTGCGGACGATAAAATCGAAGTCGTTTCAGAAGGGGAATATAAGATATTTAATTAATTTTTACTTCTTCTCTCAATCTCTTTGTTCGCCATTTCAATTCTCACATGATACGGTGTACTTCGATATAAAACTGGCCAAAGCGGGCTGTAATCATCTAGAGGTGGAAAGTGAGCATTTCTGAACTTTTCAGTCACCGTAATCATCCCTTTGGGGTCGGTTATATGACTTACTGCAAATCTGTCAGCCTCGTACTCACTTCGCATTGCATACTGAATATTAAAAAGTCCCAAAGCAATCCCAATTATAGGAATAATATACAAAGGTAGCTTGCGAACAATAAAACAAGAAATTATAAAAAAGGTTATAAAAAATATCAGTTCTTTAATAGTATGGTGTAATTGATAGTGGCCAGTTTCATGAAGAACTACATACTCCTTTTCACTGTCGGTAAAATCTTGATTAAGTTGGCTTGATAGCATCATGAATGGTTTATTGGGAATTCCAATCATTACAGCATAAGGTCGAGGGGAGGCAATAATTCTAAAAGAACTTAGCAATAATCCAGTCTTCGATTGGATTAGGGTGATAAGAGGCGACTCCTTGATTTCTGTCAGTAACTTTTGTTTTTGTCCAATGCCCGTCAAATATAGGTTTATACCCATCCACTGAGTTACATATCCCATGACCAAAAATAAAAGAAGATAGCGCACCAATGGCTTAAAGCGAGTAAGCATATCAAAATTATATCCCCATCCGTCAGTTTGAGGTAGAATACCCCTGAACCTTCGATACCACGAAGTAAAAAATATTTTAAAGAAGTGAAAAAATAATGGATAGATTTGCGGAGAAGTATTCGACAAAATCGTCCCGCCTTTTTAATTACAATTATTCATCTCCGGGAATTTATTTCATCACCATTTGTACTCTACGCCATAACAATTTTTTTGGAAAAATTATTGACAATAAAATCAAATTTACCAAAATGGGAATAATTGCCAAAGATGAATTGCTAAAAACAATTATAATTCGTGATAATTTAACAATTAACCCGTGGGTGATAATGCCCAACCATATTCATTTACTAATCACACTTCCGAACACCCATGTAGAGACGCCCCGCGGGGCGTCTCTACATAAAAATCAAATATTTCCGCCAATTATCCCATCGCATAAAAACCACCCGGAATATTTTTCCAGACTAAATGTCAAGTCAAACCAGGAAATCCCAAAATTAATCAATCAATTTAAATCAAGAGTTACTATAATCTGTAGAGAAAACAAGTTATTTTTTGCCTGGCAACCACGGTATTACGATGAAATTGTGAAAGATCAGGGAAGATTCAAAAAAATTAAAACTTATATAATTAATAACCCCTTAAATTGGCAAAAAGATAAATATTATTTTAATAATTTAAAAAATAATCTATGAAAGAAAGAATAATATTTCAAAATTCCCGCTTTAAAATATCATTTGCTTGGTATGATCTTTGGATCGGGCTATTTGTCGATACAAATAAAAAACGGATTTATTTTTGTCCAATTCCGACGTTATTATTTACAATTAATTTGTGAAGCTCTTTTTAACTTCTACCGGTCTCTCCCCTCAAGTTGCTCCATTCTTTCTAAAGTTAATCTCAAAACCACCAAAACAATTCAAAGTTGCTTTTATTCCAACCGCTGCCGATCCTTACGATGATAAATGGTTTATGGAAAAAGATATCCAAACCCTTTCTGATTTTGGTTTTCCGGTTAACATTGTTGACCTTAAGGCTGATATCACTTTTATCCGCTCTCAGCTTGAAAAAAGTCAAATTATTTTTGTTGGTGGGGGAAATACTTTTTATTTACTTCACTGGATTCGTCAATCAGGAGTCGATAAATATCTTTCTCAACTTCTGGAAGACCGTTACTATATCGGTGCCAGTGCCGGTAGTGTTTTAGCCGGTCCCGATATTGCCATATCCGGCTGGGATCCCTCTTGGGATACCAACGACGTTAAGTTGCAAGACACTACCGGTCTCAATCTTGTCCCCTTCGCTGTTTCTCCCCACTATACCGAAAAACATAAAGAGATCTTAGCTATCAAAAGTCGGGAAGTTAATTACAAAGTTATTCCGATTACTGATACTCAAGCTGTTTATTTTAACAATGACAAATACATAATTATTAATTAATTAATCCATGATCGACAAAAATACCGTCTTTCAGTTTATTAAATCTCAGGACCTTTGCATCCTATCTACCGCGTCAAAATCCGGCAAAACCGAATCAGCTGTCATGGCTTTCGCTGTCGACGACAACTTTGTTATTTATATGTCTACCGAAAATACTACCCGCAAGTTTAAAAATATATTAAAAAATAATTTTGTTTCTGTCATCGTCGGTGGTCTTAAAAGCGATCCTTCAGTCCAGCTCGACGGGACCACCATAATATTAACCGATACCGAAATTGCCGCGGCCAAAGATTTTATGCTTTCCCTTCACCCTGAACTTAAAGACTATTTCAACACTCCAAACTCAATGTTTTTCACTGTCACTCCCTCCTGGCTTCGTTATTCCGATTTTTCACAGAATCCACCCGAAGTTATCGAGTTATCTCAATTCTAATAACCAAGTCCGGATACTGGGAGATATCCAGCCTTGGTGCTTAATCTTTCTGCTTCAGCGTCCAGATCGCCACTAATAACAGAATCACTGCCGATATTGTCCACACTTCCTGTGGGGGGAATATTTTGGTTAGCAATCCCGATATTATCAAACCGCTGGCCGCCCCGATCGTTCCCGATGCACTGCGGAGTGAGTTAACTGTCGACCGGACATGTGGTGCTATGTAGCGGTTGCTGTAATTAAACACCGCCAACGGCCACATTCCCCGGCCCAATTCATGTAAAAAGAACAAGGTCATAATCACCCATAGATTCACCAAAAAACCTGTTCCTACCATTGGCACCCCTATAAGGATTATCGGAATGGCCAATGTCCTCAACCCATCTCTGATCTTTGTCGACAACTTCGCGCCAAGAGCGGAAAATACAGCCACTCCTATCCACACGCTGCCCATCCACTCCGTTTTACCTCCGGCATCACTAAACACTATTTGCCAAAACATGTTGAAGGGCATCACACAAGCAGATACTAACGCATACAAAACGACCACTTGTCTTAATTTCTTATCTTTGGCAATAACTTTCGCCATGCTCCACACACTTGGGACGGGTTCACTTGGGTAGTTGTCCGGTTTTTCCGGTACATTTCGCCCTAAAAACCAGATTAACCCCAAAGCCAGAAACGATGAAATTCCCGCCAAAAGCCACGGCCATTGCAAGCCATATTTAGCCCCAATCAACCCTCCGAGTATCGCCGCCGGTATGGTGGCTAGTTTTGCCCAAAGTTGAGCCTTTGCTTGAGTTCTTTTGGTTACCTCTTCGTCTGTGTGATTTCGTAACCAGCTTTCCAGCGCTTCCGATTGCAGAGCATGCCCGATAGCGCCTATCCCCTCAGCTAGGGCAAACATCCAAATCGTCCGATTTAGCCCGTATATCGTCATTCCCACCCCCCAAAAAAATAGTCCCGATAAATAGACTCGTTTTTGTCCGATTCTATCAGCCAGGTTACCCGTAAATGGGTCAAAGATCGTTGAGGTGGTCATAAAAATCACATTCAGGATATTGACCTGGAGGAGTGTCAGGCCGGTTGCCGTCAGAAACAGCACGTATGTCCCAAAAAACCAGGCACTCGCCGCTTGCTCCAACACCTTTGCTACCAGAAACAAATTCACAATCCTCTTGTTCATCATTGCCTCCTTTGAACTTAAATTTTTAACGTACCGACCTAAACTGCTCCCAGTCTTGTTAAGTCGGTTAAACTTCCGAAAAGATCACTAAAAAAGCCTCCTTTCGGAGGCTTATCTGATTTAATAAAATGTTTATTTAAAAGTTAGATGTTACCTCCATGTTGGTTTCAGGGTAAATAGACCAAAGCATTACCCCGCCGTTTTTACCGGTTTCCGCCACAACAGGTGTAAAATAACATCTGTAATTTTTCATAACCCAAACATATTACACCTTATAGGATATATTTGTAAAGTACCCAAATTCGCTATAATGTTTCTATGAAAAATACCACCTCAATTTATCAGGAAATAAATAATAAACTGGATAGCCTCGGTAACAAAGGCACCCCGAAAGACCGAGCCTGGGTGCAAAAATATCTTGGTTCTGACAAGACCACTCTGTGCGTCAAAACCGGTGATATCAAAAAAATTGCCAAGGATATTTCCAAAAAATATGACTTTGACAAAAATTCGCTCGTAAATCTTCTGGACTTAATTTATTCAAAAGCTACCACCTTTGAAGAAATGGCAGTTGCCGCAAGTTTGTTGGGTGCTCTTCCAAAAATTAAATCCCGTCTCGACCCCGAAAGCCTCGATAATTGGCTTTTATTTACCGTTGGTTGGGCCGAAACAGATGTTCTATGTCAGTCAAACTTTACTGCCGATGATCTTTTAAACAATTGGCATAGGTGGCAAAAATTTTTAAGATATTTGGCAAAATCCGATAATATCCACAAAAGACGGGCTTCAATGGTCCTTCTTTGCAAATCGCTGCGCCAATCGGACGATCCAAGATTGATGAATTTTGCATTCGAACAAATCGAGAAACTAAAACATGAAAAAGAGATTCTTATCACCAAAGCCGTTTCCTGGTTGCTTCGTTCTCTGGTTAAATTCCACCCCCGCGAATTGTCTGAGTATTTAAATAACCATCAAACCACTTTGCCAAAAATCGCCTACCGTGAAGCCAACAGCAAACTACTGACAGGCAAAAAATATGTCAACAAATCCAAAAAATTTAATTAACTTTTTCCGGGAATAGTTTTCCTTTTGGTTTATGGAGCTTGTCACCAATTTCAAATTTATCCCACATTTCTTTGGATAAGCCAATTTTTCTGTCTCGCCCTACCGACATTTTAACTACCAAAAAATAAAAATGGTTGACTTTGTGGTTGTCATCAAAATCCCGGGTCTCATTGTGTTTTTTGTCAATTACTTCTCCTGTCCATTCTTCATTTTTTGATTTCATAACCAACTTAACAATAAAGCCCAAAAAGGCCAGTATCAAAACTAAAAAAACTCCAAAAAACAAGATCATCGGTCCGAAAACTACTGCTTTTTCCATAATTTTATGTATGGTTTATATAAATTAATAATGTTTTCAATAAATTTTTGATGTCCGGGGATTAGTCTGATAATCGAGTAATGAACACCTATAACCATAAAAGTTGCCCCTATCGGAATCAAAAAAAAGCCAATCAGTATTGGTAACAAAAAAAATCCCAACATAAGCAAAACAAATCCGATAATCGTGTATCTATTCGGCGCAAAAATAAATTGTAAAATAGTCATTATCATAGGGTGAGCAAATAATTATATCACCGCTCAGTTATGTACTATCTTTACATCTTAAAATGCGCGGACAAAACCCTGTATACCGGCATCACCACCAATCTGGATCGAAGGCTCAAAGAACACAACTCATCTGCCCTGGGCTCAAAATATACTCGTACTCGGCGGCCGGTTGTCCTCATCTATTCACAAAAATTCCCCGACCGTTCCTCTGCCACAATTGAGGAATCGCGGATAAAAAAATTATCGAGACGGGAAAAACTAATCTTCAGCCAAATTTCAGCTTCGGGGGTATAATAAGCCCTGTATGAGAATTTTAGTAGTCGAAGACGAGCACCGGATAGCCAACTCAATTAAAAAAGGTTTGGAACAGGAAAAATATGTCGTCGATGTTAGCTATGACGGTGAAGAAGGTTTTGACCTTGCCTCCTCCGAAAGTTATGACCTACTAATTCTTGATTTGATGCTTCCAAAAATGGACGGCTTGCAGATTTGCAAAAAGATAAGACTTGGCGGTAACCATGTCCCGATTTTAATTCTCACTGCCAAAAGCCAGATCGAAGATAAAGTGGGTGGGCTAAATAGCGGCGCCGATGATTATCTGACAAAACCCTTTGCTTTCGAAGAATTACTAGCCAGAATTAGAGCCCTGACAAGACGCCCGAAAAATATAATGGACCCTACCCTGAAAGTAGATGATTTGGTCTTAAACACGATAAACTTCGAAGTAAAAAGGAATGGAAGATTAATAAAATTATCAAGCAAAGAATACACTCTTTTGGAGGTGTTAATGAGACATCCCCGTCAGATTCTAACCAAGGAACAAATTATCAGTCACGTTTGGGATTATGAAGCCGATGTCCTGCCAAACACCGTCGAAGTCTATATCAGAAACCTACGAAACAAAATTGATAAGCCGTTTTCTACCTCACTTATTCAAACGATTAGAGGTTTTGGTTACAAAATAGGGAAAAATGTTTAAAGCCGCCAGACTCAAGCTAACTTTGTGGTATTTGCTAATCATTATGTTTATAAGTATCGCTTTTAGTGGTGTCATTTATCGCCTAGTCAGTATCGAAATCGAAAGGTTTGCCAGATCACCCCGCTTTCGGCTAGATAATATGATGATCTACGAATCAATGATCGATGAAGCCCAAGGTAGAGTGGCTTTATCCCTGATAGAACTAAATGGGGTGATCCTGGTTGTTTCCGGCACCCTCGGTTACGTTTTAGCCGGTATTACCCTGGCCCCGATTCAAAAAATGGTCGAGGAGCAAAAAAGATTCGTCGGCGATGCCTCTCATGAACTCAGGACTCCTCTGACCGCCCTTAAGTCCATGTTGGAAGTCGGCCTAAGGGACAAGAAGATGACTCTAAAAGACGCCAGAAAGCTAATCAGAGAAGGCATAGAAGAGGGTGACAAGCTGACAAATCTTTCCGACTCGTTACTGGAACTGGCCAGGCTTGAAAGTAATGGTAACAAAATAGATTCCGTAAAATTAAAAGTCTCTGAAATCGTAGAAGAAGCCATAAAAAAAATCTCCCCCCAGGCCAAAAAGAAAAATATAAAAATCGTCAAACTGACAAACCATGTCCAAATTAAAGGCAATAAGGAAAAAATAACTGAACTCCTCTTGATACTGTTGGATAATGCCGTCAAGTACAGCCCTGACAATACGAAAATTACCATTCAAGCCAAACAGATCAAAAATTATGTAGTCATCAAAGTAATTGATCGCGGGATTGGTATAAGTACCACAGATTTACCCCACATCTTCGAAAGATTTTATAGATCAGATTCGGCCAGAAGCAAGACGGGCGAAGGTGGTTACGGGTTAGGTTTGGCTATTGCCAAAAAGATAGTCGACCAACATTCTGGTAGTATAGCCGTGATAAGCTCCGTCGGCCATGGCACTGAGTTCAAAATCACCTTACCACTTTTCAGCTAAATTTCAGTCATTATAAATAAACTCGGGCCATGAAAATGAACATAAAAATTAAGATTATACTAATAACTGCACTAATCATTACTGCTAGCCTTTTTGCATATAATAAATTCAAATCCGGTCAAATAGCCAAGCCCCAATATCAAACCGCCAAAGTTGAAAGAGGTTCCCTCATCGTATCCCTTGCCACTTCAGGCCAAGTTGCCGCTACCAACAGCCGAACCGTTACCACCACCGCCTCGGGTGTGGTAAAAAAGATATTTGTAAAAGAAGGGCAAACTGTCAAAACCGGTACTCCGATTCTGGAAATTGATCTTGATCTAAATGGCCGGCAAAAACTACAAGCCGCCTACTCCTCTTATCAGTCTGCTCAAAACAGTCTCAAGTCAGCCCAGGATAAAATATGGAGTTTGGAAAGCGATCTTGTTGGCGCAAAAAATGTTTTTGAAAATCAGTGGGCAAACCAATCTCCCGACGACCCGACCTATATTCAAAAACACAATGCTTATCTGACTGCTCAGGCAAGTTACGACAATCTCAAAAATACTATCAAGCAATCCCAGGCTTCTCTCGAATCAAGCCGTCTCTCCTATCAGTTGGCCGGAGCCACTGTTTATGCTCCGATTTCCGGCACTGTTTCCGCTATTTCTCTGACGCCTGGAATGATTTTAAATCCGACCAGTGATTCCGGTAATAGCAGCAACATCGAAAATAAAATTGCTATTGTTAAGACAAATGCTACCCCCGCCATCACTGTTAGCCTTACCGAAATTGACGTCCCCAAAGCCAAAGTCGGCAATAAAGCCACAATTACCATCGACGCTTTGCCTGACAAAACTTTTACCGGCAAAATTATCGCCATCGATACTGCCGGAATCGTCAGTTCAGGAGTAGTAAGTTATCCGACCACCATCCAGCTTGACTCAGAAGCCCCCGGGGTTTTGTCAAACATGTCCGCCTCAGCTAATATTATTACTAATTTTAAAGATGATGTCCTTATTGTTCCAAACAGCGCGGTTCAGGGAAGTGGTGGTGACACCGCTGTTAGAGTTATGGTCGGTGGTGAAGTTCAAAATAAAACTATCGAAATTGGAATTCAATCCGAAAGCCAGACAGAAATAATCGCCGGTCTAAACGAAGGAGAGGATGTTGTAACCTCGGTCACAAATTCAACCACGAATACTACCACCTCAACCACCACCTCTCCGTTTGGCAATATTAGAGGCGCCGGCGGCGGAATGATAATGAGGCGGGATTAGCTATGAACCCAGATTCGATCATCAAAGTAACCAAGCTCTCAAAAACTTACCGGAATGACTCGGTGGAAACCGTTGCCCTCAGAAATGTTTCATTCGAAGTTAAAAAAGGGGAATTTGTCGCCATCATGGGGCCATCCGGCTCCGGAAAATCGACCTTGATGCATATTTTGGGGGCTCTCGATACCCCGACTTCGGGCGAATATATTTTAGACGGCGAAAATGTTGGCATTCTGTCAGACGACGATCTGGCCACCATTAGAAACAAAAAAATTGGTTTTATTTTCCAATCTTTCAATCTCTTACCACGCACCACCGCTCTCAAAAATGTCATGTTACCCATGGCCTATGCCGGAGTCGACAAGGATGTCCGGGAAATTATAGCCAAAAAGTATCTTAAACTGGTCGGACTTGAAGACAGAATGCAACACACCAGTAACCAGCTTTCCGGTGGCCAACAACAGCGGGTTGCCATTGCCCGTGCTCTGGTCAACGATCCGGCCATGATCTTAGCTGATGAACCGACTGGTAATATCGCCTCCGACCAGGCCGAAGAAATAATGAAAATATTTCAAAAGCTAAATTCCGAGGGCAGAACCGTAATTCTAATTACTCACGAGCCCGACATCGCCCACTATGCTAAAAGGGTTATCGTCATTAAAGACGGAAACATCGTCCAGGATCGGCTTAATGGAAGGAAAAAAATATGAAACTTTGGGAAACAATTATCGAAAGTATTAGCACTTTAAGTTTAAACAAAATGAGAACCGGTTTGGCGGCTCTGGGAATTATCATCGGTATCGGCAGTGTCATCGCTCTGGTTTCCATTGGTCAGGGGAGTCAAAAAGCCATCGAAACCCAAATTCAATCACTCGGTGCTAATTTGCTGACAGTCATGCCGGGTAGTCAACGCAGCGGAAATGTCCGGACATCTTCCGGCAATACTACCCTTACCCTTGAAGATGCCAATGCCATTATGTCCTCTTCGCAGATCACCGCCGTCCAGAGTGTCTCCCCCGAATTATCCAGAAGATTCCAAATAATTGCCGGTAAAAATAATACCAATACACAGGTATATGGAGTATATCCTGCGTATTCTCAAATCAGAAAGGTAAATCTGACCAGTGGTGTTTTTATCAGTCAAATGGATGTAGATTCACTGTCCAGAGTAGCTGTTCTGGGGCCTACTACTGCCACCAATCTTTTTGGCGAAGGTGTCGATCCCCTCGGCCAAACTATCCGAATCAACAAGCAGAGCTTTAGAGTTGTCGGTGTTACCGAAAGTAAGGGCGGCAGCGGTTTCAACAATCAGGACGACATCATTTTTGCCCCGCTTTCTACCGTTCAAAAACAGTTGGCCGGAGTTGACTATCTTAGCTCTATCGCCGTTGAAGCCAAATCACAAAATCTGATGACTGAAGCGCAAAATCAAGTCGGCTATTTCCTGTTGGAGCGTCACAAGTTAAGTGATCCTGTTGATGCTGATTTTTCTATTATGTCTCAAAGTGATATTTTAAACACCGCTTCACAAGTCACGGGAACTTTTACCACCCTTTTAAGCGGTATTGCGGCCATATCCCTACTGGTTGGGGGAATCGGCATTATGAATATCATGTTGGTTACCGTTACCGAACGGACTCGGGAAATTGGTCTCCGCAAAGCCTTGGGCGCCAAACGGAAAACAATTATTACCCAATTTTTAGTCGAATCAGTTATTTTGACCTTCTTCGGAGGATTAATCGGGATGATTTTCGGTATTGCAATATCGCTTATCCTTTCAAAGCTTTTAAATTTTCCCAGCGCTATTTCTCTGTCCTCAATTCTCCTGGCTGTCAGCGTCTCCGGATTTATTGGCATTGTTTTTGGTTGGTATCCGGCCCAACGAGCTTCAAAACTTGCTCCGATTGAAGCTCTCCGTTATGAATAACTTTTAAGCTTCACTTCAGTTTCAAACAATATGATTAATTATTAACAAAAAAAAACTATGGCAAAACAAAACAACATAATTTGGGTTCTTTTAATCGTTTTATTTACTGGGGCTGGTTTTTTTGGTGGCACAAAGTATCAACTTAGTAAAATCGTTTCCCAAAGGGGTCAATTTGGTGACCGGATGTTATCCGGAGCGGTCGGTAATAATACTCAGGCCAATAGAATGCGTCTCGGTGGGGGGCAAATAGTTGGTGAAATTTCCGCTCAGGACGAAAACACCATAACAGTAAATTTACCCGACGGTAGCTCAAAAATTATTCTCCTATCCGAAAAAACTGCCATCAACAAAGCTAGCCAGGGTTTATTAACTGACCTAAAAGTCGGCGAAAAAGTCGCTATTTTCGGTTCAGTAAACACCGATGGAAGCGTTACGGCTCAAAACATTCAGCTCAATCCTATTGTCGGGAATACCCAAATTACCCCCCCGGTTCAACCTTAATTTTTTATGCACTCAAATTTTGTTGCAGTTTCTTTCGTACAGCATCAGCCTCGGTTTTAGTCACATAAGAGAATTCATTTACCAGGTGTGTCATTATGGACTCCAAAATTTCCTGATCACTTCTGGAAAAAGTCTCGTTCATTTCTTTCTTCTTGAGCCACAAAGCTTTCAAAAGCGGTAACGTCTTTACGGGATCGTTTAGGCACAGTATGTCCTTATAAAGTTTATAGTCAATAACTTCCAGAGGGCTCGTTTTTTTTATCGTTTTCATAAATGCTTCTATTTCACTTTTCGACATTAATTTCCTCAAGCCCGCCTTCTGCGCATTATTGGTAGGGATTGCTCCGGTCATCCTGGGCCCCGAATTATTTAGAGGTTTGTAATAGAGATATTCACGGCTTTCAGAGGCAGATATTTTCTGGTTTTTAATCTCGTAAACCAAATAAATATGATCCGAATCAATTATTTTTTCTCCAACCTTAAACATACCAGTACTCTTCATATATAGAAACAAGCTCGGTCAAAAAATAAACTATCTCAAATCTTGTGACCTATTATACCATTTTTCCGCTCAATTTGGCGTCATCAGCCCCCCACTTTCCTGTTCTAGTTTTCCTCGAGCCTGAAGTTCCCACAACTTCCTATATATCCCATTGTCAATTTCCAGTAATTCCTGATGCGTTCCTGTTTCCGCAATTTTCCCTTTATCCATGACAATAATTTTATCTGCCCTTCTGATAGTTGAAAACCGATGGGCAATTATCAAAACCGTCCTGTTGGCAGCCGTTTTCCATAAAGCGTCCTGTACTAGACCTTCTGATTCTGAATCCAGGTTACTGGTCGCCTCATCAAAAATTAATACTTTAGGGTTAATAAGCATGGCCCTGGCGATGGCCAATCTTTGTTTTTGTCCCCCCGAGAGCTTGATTCCTCTTTCTCCGACCTGAGTCTCATATTTTTCCGGTAGCTCCTCGATAAATTTATCCAAATTAGCTAATTTTGCCGCCGCTTTAATAGAACCAAGGCCGACATCTTTGTTTCCATAACCGATGTTAAAACCGATGGTATTATTAAACAATACAGGCTCCTGCGGAACCACCCCCATAAACGATCGCAAATAACTCTTATCCATGTCTCTGATATCTATTCCGTCTAGCATTATTTTCCCGGAAGTCAGATCATAAAATCTTAATATCAGTTTAACCAGTGTGGTTTTCCCGGCTCCGGATCTTCCCACAAAAGCCACCGACTGTCCCGGCTCAATCAATAAATTAATTTTTCCCAAAACCTTCTTTTTGTTTCCCGGATATGAAAACTCGGCATCTTCGAGTTCTATTTTTCCTCTCACAAGCTCGATTTTTTTTGATACACCGGGGTCTTTAACGATAATGTCATCGTCAAGAATATCAAAATATTTTCCCAAATCAATAAAACTCTTGGCGATATTTCTAAACTGGAAAAATAGTCCGAAAAATCGATAATAAAACCCGGATACGAAACTGGATACCATCACAAAATCGCCAAGGCCAATCTGTTGTTTAGTCAACATTCTCACCATAACTGCCAATATTACAAATAACCCTAGGTTGGAGATGGTGCCGATTGATATATCCATCAAACGGAAGCTATTACTAAAGCGCCACATTTTAATAAACCAGTCTTTGAATTCAGTCCTCAATCGGTTTTCCTCCTGATCTTCCTGGGCAAAAAATTTTACAGTTTCGTAATTTATTAAATTATCGGTAATAATGCCGGAAATTCTGTCTTCCGAATCATTAAATTCCTTTCTTGTTTTAAGATTAAACTTTATCAGCAAACTCATCACCGCGACATTAATTACGAATAGTCCGAGCATTACAACCAATATTACCGAGTTGATTTTTGAAAAGAAAAAAAGTACCACCCCCAGGCTGACTATGGTTTTTAATACCTCGTGGTGAAAGTTCTGGAACAGATTAAAAAACGCCCCGTCGCCTCTTTTAAAAGCCGAGATCAGTGATCCGGTATTTTTATTTACATGAAAAGCAAAGTCCAAATCCTGGATTTTTTTAAACACCGCTATCCTGGCATCCCTTGCCGCCGGTATCTGAATTTTATCGCCCAAATAAATCGACAATGCATCGATAAAGTTCGATGTTATTCTCATCCCAACCAGCCCCAAAAGTAAGCCAAAAAGTACTTCAAAGTTTCCTTTACTGGCGTTATCAATTAACAGCTTTAATATATATGGGCTCAGGTTTTCCAATATCCCCGACGCCACCAAAGTGACTATAAAAACCAAAAAACTGGTTTTATATCTAAAAATAAATTGGTAGAATTTAACAAAAGTTTTGGCCATAAAACCCCACAAAAACTCTTAAATGGGCAAGGAAAATTATAATCCCAAAATCATCCAATACAATAGGCAAATTATAATCAAAAAAAGTTATTTTGTGTTTTAACAAAATCCATCTAGTACAATAGCATTATGCCATCGCAAGTCTTTACCATAAAAATTGCCGCTCCGGCCGGGCTTGGGGTCAAGTCCGGCGGCCAGCTTCTATCAAAAGCGTTGGTCGCTCATGGATTTAACATCAAAGACTACAATGAATATCCGTCGTTGGTTCGGGGTGGCCACAATACTTATCAGGTCAGCGCTTGTATTGACAAAATCTATGCTCCCCATTTTTCCGTTGACCTCTTTTTCTCCGTCCAAAGCGGCCATTGGCAGCCACATGTAGACGAATTTCACGATGATTCCTTGATCTTTGGGGACGAACCATTTGAGAATACTTCCACCAAAGGTCATTATATTAATCTCCCCATTAAAGAACTATCTACTTCGGTAGGAAACAATTTGGTGGGCAATACTATTTGTTTGGGAGTGGCGGCTTTTCTTTTAGGTCTCAGTACAGAGATTGCAAAAAATAGTATTACGAGTCAATACGGCAAAAACGCGGAGATAAATCATCAGGCTTTTAATGTCGGTTACACTTACGCCAAAAACAATTACTCCCAATTTGTTCAAAAATTAAATTTACCAAAGGTAGATAATAAAAATGGTCTAATCTGCGACGGCAACGAATCACTCGGATGGGGTTTTCTACAATCAGGCGGGAATTTTTATGCTGCTTATCCCATGACTCCGGCCACAGGGATTTTGCATTTTCTGGCCGAAAAACAAAAAGATTATAAGCTGACTGTACTTCATCCCGAAGATGAGATTGCCGTTGCCAATATTGGAGCCGGTGCCGCCTTTGCCGGTGCCCGTGTTGCAGTTGGAACATCGGGTGGGGGATTCGTCCTTATGGATGAAGCCATCAGTTTTTGCGGCATTGCGGAAATTGGCATGGTTTATTATTTGGTTTCCCGCCCGGGCCCGGCTACTGGTTTGCCCACCTGGACTGCTCAGGGCGATTTGCTCCATGCCATTTATGCCGGTCATGGCGAATTTCCAAAAATTGTTTTAGCCCCGGGAAGCCATCAGGAATGTTTTGATTTTTCTGCCCTGGCTTTGAACCTTGCCGCTCAACTACAAACGCCGATTATCGTCCTAAGCGACAAATATCTTGGTGAGTCCTGTAGCAATGTCGCTGATTTTTCAAAATCAAAGGTAGCTATAGAAGAGGGTTCTGTCGTCAAAGCTCCGGACAATAACTTTCGCCGATATTCCCTAAAAACCCAAAGTGGAGTTTCCCCATTAACCCTTCCGGGTACGGTCAACGGTGAATTTCTAAGCAATAGCTATGAGCACGACGAAAGAGGTTTTTCGACAGAATTACCTGAAATGTCCAAGCAAATGATGGAAAAAAGAATGACAAAACTAAAAACTGCTCTGGATCTTCTTCCCGGCCCCATGCTTTATGGCAACACAAACGCCAAGAAACTAATAATAAGCTGGGGGTCAACCACACAGCCGGTTCTTGAGGCTTTAAAGAACTTACCCGATTATGCCTTTTTACAAATCCGCAGTCTTTGGCCGATTGGCCAAGAAGTCTCAAATATTGTCGAAAAATATCAATCTGTCGCCGTCATTGAAGCCAACCAAACCGGTCAGTTAACCACTCTTTTAAAATCTCAATTTAATTTTCATCCCACCTCTCAAATATTAAAATTTAACGGCCGCCCCTTTTACCCCGAAGAGATAGCCAAACTTTTAACTTTATGAACTTTAAAACAAACATAATCCCCACCTGGTGTCCGGGGTGCAGCAACTACTTACTTTCTTCGGGAATTCAGCAAACTCTAACAAAGCTTAATGTTTCGACCTCTGACTTGGTTATCGCCTATGATATCGGCTGTGCCGGTAATATGGCTGATTTTATTAATTCTTTTGGTGCCCACACCCTTCATGGCCGGTGCATCCCTTTCGCAATCGGTGCAAAAGTTGCCAATCCGTCACTGACCGTTTGTGCGGTTGGGGGTGACGGAGGAATATATGGTGAGGGGTTAAATCATTTAATCGCTGCTGCCCGGATGAACATAGACATTACCGTTTTTGTCGCCAATAACCATCTTTATTCATTAACCACCGGCCAGACCAGCCCCACTACCGCCAAGGGGACCAAAACTAAATCAACTCCACTTGGTGCTCCCGGCGTTCCACTTGACCCGGTTAAATTAGTCAAGGCAGTCAACCCGGAAGTTTTTGCCGAAACTGTTGATTCAAAAGATGTTGGTAAACTAAACGAATTAATCGAATCAGCCATGAAGTTCAGGGGGTTCTCCCTTCTTGATACTGCCCAATTTTGCCTTGCCTTCGGTAAATAGCCAACTACCCGAATCCTATTTTATAATTCTTGCCACAATCGCCATAAATAACGGTATTTCCATCCTCGCCTTGTCTTCAGTTTTTGCCATCCCACCCTCACTTTTTTTATCCGATATCCACTCCTCAATTTTTTCTATTACGAATCCATTGTCCGATAGCATTTCGCAGTAAGCCGATAGGGGATAGTGAAAAGTATAGGTCAGTTGGTTATTTTTTTTATCAAAGGGGCTACTCTCGATGGGGATTTCCAAGGGCGACATATAAGCCTCGATTTTCCGGTACTGGATACCCCTTTCTTTGTCTACCCCCCATCCACTGTGTTGGGGTATTCGGAAAGCCGGATGGTTTAAAACTATGAAAAAACGTCCATCTTTTTCGAGTAATCTACTGGCGTTTCTTACCACTCTAAAAGCGTGTTTAATGTTTTGTAAAGCCAAAATTATGGCGACGTGGCTAAAGAAACTATTTAATTTTATCTCCTTTGAAACATCCTCGACAAAATATTTATGGTTAATATTTTTATCAAGCTTCACCGCCTCTTGAATTAAATTCTTTGCCGCATCCAGCCCGATATATTTTGGCCCAACCGGCAAATACCTGCCCAAAATTCCCTGCCCGCAAGCCAAGTCAATCACCCTATCGTTTGTTTTTAGGTCCATCAGCCTCAAAAGGTTTGGCAAAATCACGTGTTGGTGATAATAATGCCCACTTTCCGAAACCAACTCGGAATACCACTTTCCGACTTTCTGCCATGAAGTATCTTTATTCATAAATGTTATAAAATACATTAATTATCAACACACATATTTTACTATGAAAGGTTTTATCAGATTTATATTAATCGTTTTAGTTCTTTTAATCGCTACCCCCATTCTGATTTTAGGCTATCTTGGATTTATTCCAAAATTATCCTCTGTTCTGGGATCCGATAAACCCCGTAACTTAGGAGTTGTCTATACTGATTCCGATCTTAATTCTGTTGTCCAAAAAAACGGGATAGAGATGTCAGAAATGGCCACTTCTTCGGCCGAACCAAAAAATAGTATCAAATATTCCGGGAGCAAAACTGTCTCCGTTAGCCTTACTTCGGAAGAAATTACTGCATTAAGTAACAGTCCGACCTGGAAATATTACCCCGTCTCAGACATCCAAATAAAATTAAACAGTGATGGTTCCGGCGAAGCATCCGGAATCTTAATTCTTGATCGACTCACCGGTTATTTGGGCGCTATTGGTATCTCGCCCGATGTTGCCCAGACAGCGGCCGACTATCTAAAAATAAAAGGCAGCACTCCCTTTTATTTCAAAGGTATAGTTTCCGTCCAAAATAACAAAGTATCTCTTGACACTCAAAAAATAGAGATAGGTAAACTACCAATCCCTGTCAATTTAGTAAAAGAAAATCAGCATTACTTGGCTCAACTGGCTGAGATCAGAATCGACAGTGTTCCTGGTTTATCGGTTAAGTCCTTTAACCTGGTAGGCGGCCGTGTGAATTTTGAAGGTACTTTACCTGAAAAAATTAGCTGGTCCAAATAATATGAAGAAAAACATTCCAATTTTTATTATCGCCCTTTCTTTCTTGTTGGGTTTTTATTTTTACCCCAAGGTTCCTGAACTGGTTGCTACCCACTGGGGAGCCTCCGGCCAGGTCGATGGTTATTCCCCAAAGGCATTTGGCCTGTTTTTTATGCCAATTCTTTTAATTGGGCTATATCTGCTTTTTCGTTTCCTGCCATCGACTGATCCCTACAAAAAAAACTTTAAGCAATTCGAACATCATTTTAACAATTTTGTTGTTATCATCTTTATTTTTTTATTCTACTTATTTTGCCTTACTTTAATTTGGAATTCAGGTTATCAATTTAATATGGTTCAGTTTCTGGCGCCGGCCTTTGCCCTTCTTTTTTATTACACCGGCGTTTTGACTTCTGTTGCCAAACGTAACTGGTTTGTCGGCATCCGTACTCCCTGGACCATGAGTAGTGATATCGTTTGGGATAAAACCCATGCTATTGGCGGAAAATTGTTTAAGGCCGTTGGAGTAATATCTCTTGCCGGTATTCTTTTCCCCGGCTCCGCCGCTCTCCTAATTTTTCTCCCCGTTATTTTTGCCAGTATTTTCGTCTTCGCTTACTCATATTATCTTTATCAAAAAGAAAACCATGAATCTTAATGATCTAAAAGAATCAATCGAATCGTCGATTTTAGCCCTGGCTACTTCAACTCCCGACGGCCGGCCAAATTGTATTGCCGTTGCTTGTTGCAAGGTCATTTCAGACAATCAGGTTTTAATCTCTGATAATTTTTTCAATAAAACCCGGCAAAATTTATTAATCAACAGTCAAGTATCTGTTGCTTTTTGGGATCCAGAGGACAATCCGGCCGGGAATCGTGGTTATCAACTAAAGGGAGTTGCCCAATATTTAACGCAAGGCAAGTGGAAACAAATTGTAGACGCAGATCCCGACAATGAAGGTCTTGCCCACAAGGCCGCCGTTTTAGTAACAGTTACAGAAATTTGGGACCTGGCTAATCCAAAATTACTTTTTAAACAAGAGGTTTAGATGATTAAACTAGGATCAACTAATATTTCGAAAATTTTCAATCAATCCGGCATGGATGAGTTTGTCCTGAGTCTTGGGTTAACCTCAAAAAAGGTAATCATCAAACCGAATTGGGTGGACGGTCTGGAAGGTAGCCACACCGAATCAAAAGCCCTTGATATGCTCCTAACATCACTGAATCGTCCCACTGTCGTCGTCGAGAGCTACACTTTTTGGCGTACCGACAAAGTGTTTCGTAAAGAAGGTGATTATTTTTCTTCTAAAGAGGCCACCATCGAAACCGGAAAAATACACTGGGACTTTTTCAAAAAGCAGGATGAATGGTTTCTTGAAAAAGAAGGTATTGATAAAGTACTAAAAAAACATCAAGCAGAATATTTGAATATCACAAACGAAGTTTGGTCTGGCGATGTTGTCGATTCAGCAACTATCAAATCTATAGTTGAAGCAAGGTACCCACCCGTAGAATCTAAAGAGTTATATTCCCGTGTTCCTCAAAAACTTTTTGATCTCCGAGGTTCTAATTTTATTAGTTTTGCTAAAGCCAAAAAAGAACGAGAATACGGAGCCTCTCTGTCTATAAAAAATAATTTTGGGCTTATTCCCGATCCACACCGGGGCAAGTATCACGATGGTAATCAACCCGAATCAAAAGTTGCCATTTCTATCTTAGATATCAACAAAATTTATCAATCTCTCTTTAAATATCATTTTGTTATCGACGGTATTTACTCTGTCGGCGATATGGATTTTGATACTTTTACTTGTCAAAATTGCCAAAATTGGGGGGTCATCCTTGGTGGCTCTAATGGTTTAGAAGTTGACCACCTTGGTCTTGCTCTCTTAAATAGCCGGTTCAACGGGCCGATGATTGAAATGGCCAAAAGTTATAAATCAATTATTGGTAATTTTGACGAATCAATTCTTGGCCAGATCCCCCCGGAATTAATTATTAAAAATTAAACTAATGAAAATATATCTTCTTTCTCCTGTTGCTCAGACAATTTTTTCTTCTGACTTTATTGATCAGCTCAAGCCATTTGGTGAAATTATCATCGACAAAGATAGCAAGCCCGTTTCCCAGATCAAAGATATTACCACTAATGAAGAAAAAATAATTGCCCTCGACCCCGATTTTTGCAGTTGGAAACTAGACAAAACCGACCTAGAGTCAATCCCCAACATCAAAGCCATTTGCATTCAATCCACCTCATTTAGTTGGATAGATATAGCCTATTGCCAATCGGTTAACATTCCGGTCATTAATATCCGAAATTATTCTACCGAATCTGTTGCCCAATGGGCCGTCATGATGGCATTAATGGTTGCCCGAAAATTACCTCTTGTCATAAAAAATAATTGGATTGCTGATTTTTCCCTCCACCCCGGTTTGGAGTTAAAAGACAAAGTTGTTGGGATTATCGGTCTTGGAAATATTGGGAAAAGAATCGCTGAAATTTGTCAAGGTTTTGGCATGAAAGTAATATACTGGTCAAAAAACTCTGTTGATAGCCGTTTCCAAAAAGTCGAATTGACAGAACTTATGTCTGCGGCAGATGTTATCTTTCCCTGTCTAGCCCAAAATTCTGACACCCAAGATATAATTACAGACAACTTAATAATGACCATGAAACCAGTATCAATATTTATAAGCATTGTCCACAAAATTTACAACCATGAACTCTTGCTCACTCTGGTTTCTGACAAAAAGATTTACGGTTACGCCTTTGAAGAATCGGAGGGGAATTTTTCAAAATATGACGGTAATATTTTTGCTTCCCCCGAGCTTGCCTGGTGTACTTCCGAATCCCTGGAACGTAATTTAAAATTTTGGTTGGAAAATATCAAAAATGCAATTAACAATGATTTTTCTAATCGTGTAAATTAACCTATGCACACCAAAAAATTCACCATCATCCACTCAAACGACATGCATGGGGATTTTCTGGCTGAAGTACAGGGAAAAGAGGGGACCACCATTGGTGGCCTGGCCCTTCTTTCGGGTTATTTAAACAAAGTCAGGTCCGAAGAAAAAAACGTTTTGTATGTTATATCGGGGGATATGGTTCAGGGGTCGTTAATCGATACCGAATACAAGGGGATTTCCACCATGGAAATTATGAATTATCTTTCCCCTGACGTCGTCGCTCTGGGTAACCACGAGTTCGACTATGGCCTTCCGCACCTTCTTTTCTTGGAAAAAATGGCCAATTTCCCAATAGTAAATGCCAATCTTTATATCAAAAACTACAACAAGCGCCTGATGAATCCTTATGTAATTCTTAAAAAAGCCGGATTTCAAATTTTGTTTACCGGTATTATTACCGAAAAGGTAATCGATTCTATTTCCCAGGACAAACTTATTGGCTCCTTTGTCACTCTGGAAGACGCCTCCAAAGAAGTCGGCAAAATCAGTAACGCCTACAAAAATGATGACATCGACCTTACCATCCTGTTGACTCATATCGGTATCGAATCCGACAAGCAATTGGCCGGCCTAATAGATCCAAGTTGGGGAGTAGACATAATAATCGGGGGGCACTCTCACACAATTTTGGAAAAACCGGAAAAAATAAACAATATTCTGATTACTCAAGCCGGGACTTCTACCAATCAAGTCGGTCGTTTTGACATTACGGTCGACGACGATACAAATTCAATTGTTGACTACAAATGGCAAATGGTCGACATTACCTCTGATATCGCTTCGCCCGACCATAAACTTTTAGAGTTTATAGAATCTTTTAAAAACGAAGTCGATTCCAAATATAGTGCCATTATTACCAAGTTTTCTCAGAAACTTGTCCACCCGGAAAGAACGATTGAAACTCCTCTCGGCAACTTAATCGCTGATATTTTTGCCCAAAATGCCCAGTGCGATGTTATGTTTTGCGGTAGCGGTGCCGTCAGGTCAAAAGAACTGGGTCCGATTGTCACCTTAAGCGACATTATCAGTTGTTTCCCTTACAACGATTCCATTACCCGATATACTATTCAGGGCAGTAAATTAAAAAGAATCTTTTCGCATACAATGAGAATTGAAAACCGCGACGGAGAAGGCGAATGTTATCAGGTTAGTCGTGGTATACAGGCTACTTACGATGACGGAAATAAGAAACTTGCTTCGCTTACATATAACGGCATACCGGTCGATGATCACAAAACCTACACTATTGCCATGA
Organism: Candidatus Shapirobacteria bacterium; assembly: GCA_041659325.1. Lineage (NCBI taxonomy): Bacteria > Candidatus Shapironibacteriota > Candidatus Shapirobacteria bacterium. The sequence goes on from JBAZYN010000001.1 coordinate 57,190, forward strand.
GTAGCTATACTTTTAATGGTTGTAGTAAATTTCTAAATATTTCGCCCGACGAGATGCTTCAAGATGGCCCGTCAAAAGTAGTTACCACTTCATCGCAGGATGTCCTTATCGAGTATCTTCGGTCAAATCAAAATCAGGATTCAAAAATCGAAGGCCGGCTGATTTACAAATAAAAAAGTCGTATAATCAGCCCAATGGTGATTATCAAAACACCCGGGCAAATCATAGGGATCAGACTCTCTAGCCGGTTGGCAGCAGAGACTCTTAACTATCTGGCCGATTTTTTAAAGCCCGGAATTACTACCGGGGAACTCAACACCTTGGCCCACGACTTTATTCTGTCAAAAGGAGCCATTCCGGCTCCGCTTAATTACAACGGGTTTCCCAAAAGCATTTGTACCTCTGTCAACAACGTCGTTTGTCATGGTATTCCTTCAGACACAACTGTTTTAAAAAATGGTGATTTAATCAATCTCGACATCACTACCATCCTAAACGGTTTTTATGGTGATGTCTCCGCTTCTTATCCGATAGGTCGAGTCTCCCCTCTGGCAACCAAATTATTGCAAGTCACACGGCAATCGCTTGATCTTGCCATAAAATGTTTAAAGCCGGGACGCTACCTAAACGATTGTATCGGCAAAATAATTGAGCCGTTTGTAAAAAAACACGGTTTCAGCGTTGTTAGGGATTTGGGTGGTCATGGAATTGGTTTAAACTTCCACGAAGACCCCTTTGTATTCCACTTTGATACCCACAAAAATGACGTCATTCTAAAACCTGGAATGGTTTTTACCATTGAACCCATGGTAAATGCTTCTCCAGAATGGCGGATCACCGTCGACAAAAACGACGGATGGACCATTCGTACTGCCGATGGCTCCTTGTCTTGTCAGTTCGAACACACCATTTTAATTACTCCGAATGGTTCGGAAGTATTAACTAAGTTATAATAAATCATGACCATCCTCGACGGCAAAGCTACTTCTGATAAAATTCTTCGTCACCTAAAGTCAGAAATTCCAAAATTACAAATTTCACCCTGTTTAGACATAATTCTTATTGGCAAAAATTTGTCTAGCATTAAATATGTGAAAATGAAAGAAAAAAAAGCCAAAGAGATTGGTATCAATACCAGACTATTTTCTTTTGTCGGTCAAGTCAGCACTCAGGAAATTATTGAAAAAATCAAAAAACTCAATCTTGATCCGACATCATCAGGCATTATGGTTCAGCTTCCGCTACCACCGGAATTAGATACCTCACAGATTTTAAACTCCATCGACCCCACCAAAGATGTCGACGGCCTAACCGCCACCAATCTTGGACTTTTATTTCAAAGAAACCTCTCCGCCATCGCTTCCGCCACCCCGCTTGGTGTTATAAAACTGTTGGAAGAATATAAAATTCAAATAAGCGGTAAGAACGCCGTTGTTATTGGTCGTAGTTCAGAAGTGGGTCTTCCGCTTGTGGCCTTATTAATGGCCCAAAATGCCACTGTCACCCTTTGTCATAGTTTCACCACAGATCTGAAATCAGTATGTAAAAACGCGGATATCTTAATCTCTGCTATCGGCAAGGGTGGATTTATTACCTCCGAATATGTCAAAAAAGGCGCTGTTGTGGTTGATATTGGGCTAAGCCCAGACGTTCAAACCGGCAAACTAATCGGGGATATCGATTTTGAAAGTGTGGCTACTGTTGCCGGATATATAACCCCGGTTCCCGGAGGTGTCGGGCCGATGACAGTTGCATCACTTCTCTGGAATCTCATAAAAGTTGCGTCAACAAATGGGTAATAGAGATACAGAACGTTTTCGCATGTCGTTAGCAGAACTTCATCAACTTCCGGTAGCACAAAGACTGACCAATATAAAACAACTTGACGGAACTATCATTGCCGCAAATGCTCTTGGGAGGCTGTCCAACACGGAGTTTGCTAAATTACAGTTGAGACTACAGGTCGAGGCGTCAGAAGCCAACTTACTCTTGTGGCAGCAAGATGACATCTGACGTTATTTGTTAAAATAAATCATGCGAATCCAACTTTTTGATCGCGGTAGCCCCAGAGGCAAACAACTTTTTACCAATTTAGCAGCTTTGTGTAAACGTCTCCAAATTGATTATGATCCGGAATATATCAAAGACATGAGCCGCATCTATAGCCAAGGCATCCAGGGAAGCACAGTTCTTATGATTGATAATGAAGTTGCTTTCGTCGACAAATACCCGTCAATCAAGGAATTAGAGAATATTATTTCTGATTTTATGAAGTAAGTCTCCCTTGTCAAAGGGAGATTTAGAGGGATTTTATCTTAAATAGTCTTCTAGCATTATTGTCAATTATTTTTTCTGCTTCTTCTAAATTAGTTTGCCAAATTTCCGCCACCTTGTTGTATACAAATTTAACGTATTCCGGTTTATTTATTTCTCCCCGGTGGGGAACCGGCGTCAGACACGGGCAATCAGTCTCTGCCAACAACCTGTCCCTGGGAATTTCGGATACTACCTCATTCAATCCGACCTCATAAGTTATATTCCCGTCAAATCCAAAGTACCAACTTTCTCCCAATCCCAAGACATTTTTAATCCTTTTTTTTCCTCCGGCATAACAATGAAAAACCCCGCCGATATCTTTATAATCTTTTAATATCAAAACTACCTCATCCACCGCTTTTCTGGCATGAATAATCAAAGGCAATTTGTATTCTTGGGCAATTTCAATTTGTCCCCTGAACAATGCCTCCTGTTCATTCCTACTTCTTTCCTTCTCATTCGGAGGTGGGGTAGAAAAATCAAGTCCACACTCCCCAATTGCCACGATTACTTTATTGGCTTTTACTAATTCTTCGAGTAACAATAGTTGATCTTTTATAGACTCCCGATTTTGCGGATCGGTACATTGTGGGTGAATTCCCACACTTGCCCAAAATTGCTTTTTGTCAGCCTGAGCCAGCTCTATGTTTTCTTTTGAATCTTCCAGATTACTCGCCGCCAAAATCACACGGACACCGTCAACCTCAACGGATTCACAGAATCTTTTCGATAAATGGGCATGAGTATCAATCATGGTACAATCAATATATTACCGTATTCTAACCTATTTTTATGTCTAGAATAGAAGAATTACAAGAAAGGATTAGGCGTCTACTGCCAACCGCACGGAACTGTCCACCTTATCGTCTTGATCGCGATGACTTAATACATTTTCAAGAGCTACTCGCCAACCCTGATTTAATGGCGACTGCCCGAACGCACACCGCCACCCTTGCAGAGGTACCTGAAACTACCAGAGAAGTAGTTCTGACAAGAATAGAACAGAAGCTAAATATAATTGAAAATAGATAGGGCTAATTCTCCCTAAATCGTTCTAATTATCACAGAATATACCAATTGTGATGCAGATATAATACACCAAACCAATCTCTATAATTAAATTAAAACAATGTATAAAACTCCAAAAAATAAACGTAACAAAATTTGGGCGGAGTTTGAGGCCGATATCCAATCCCGTGCCACCCAAAAAGATAAGAAATTTATTCTATCCGGTAAATGGAAGAAATTTATCAGATTTCAGGACGGTTTCAAGGTTTATGCCGTCGACGGTACTTGGATTAGAAACAACATCAGCATTATGTTTGGTCACGGCGGACATGGTTATGTCCATGAGTTTATCCCGCAAAACGAGATATGGATAGCGACTCACCATCCCGGGGATAGCCCCAAAGATTTATGCGGCTGTAAAAATGTTTCCGACAGCAAAAAAGTCTCACAAAATTTTTTCGACAGCACCACCCTTCACGAAATCACCGAATTTCGTGAAATGAAAAAAGGTAAATCATTTAAAGCCGCTCACCATACTGCTCTGGAAAAAGAAATTGAATCTGGCCTGCTTCCCGACCCTTACACGGAGATTTAGCTCTTCTTTACTACCTTTTTTACGGCTTTCTTTACTTTTTTCTTAGCCGGATTTTCAATTTTGATCTCAGCTTTCACCGAAACCATTTTGGAAAACCTGGATTTCATCCGGTTCACTTTATTGTGATGAAAAAGATGACCTTTATCCAATTTATCGAGGAGAGATACGACTTTTATCAGGCCCTCCGAGGTCGGCTTCTCCTGGAATTTTTTGGCCGTAGATTTAAATTTTTGTTTTAAGACAACATTCGTCTTATGATTTCTTTTGGCTACTCTTAAGGATTTTTTTGCAGAAAGGCTTATTGGCATATCGGGTATTCTACCCCATATCCAAATTAAATTCAAGAATTCATTGTTACAATTAATCACATATAATTAGCCTATGACCATCAGAGAGCGTGTTGCTATCTTTTCTATCAAGAAACAAAACAGCATCCTTTCGGCGTCTCTGGTTCTCGGGATAACTTTTGCCATCTCGGCCCTCCTTGGCTTTTTGAGGAGTCGTTTCCTTTACGCCCACTTTTTCAAGTGCTGTGTGCTTGAGCTGGATGTATACAATGCTGCCTTCCGCCTACCCGATCTGGTTTTCAAGCTTTTGGTAACCGGGGCTCTGTCTGCCTCATTTATTCCCGTATTTTCAAGTTATTTACACAAAGACAAGGAAACTGCTGATAAAATCGGGTCAACTGTCATTAACCTACTTTTCATCGTTTTTTTATTTTGCTCCATTTCTATCTTTATCTTTGCCCGTCCACTAACGAGAATTATTGCCAGCGGATTCTCCGCCGATCAGCTAGCTTTAATGGTCGATCTTACACGGATACTTCTTGTTGCCCAGGTGTTTTTTCTTATCAGTAACTTCGTCACGGCCATCCTGCAAGTTAACCAAATATTTATCATCCCAGCCCTCTCCCCGATTACCTACAATATCTTCATCATTCTTGGTATTTTCACTCTCGCTCCCACCTTTGGTATATATGGAGTAGTTTATGGCGTAGTTATAGGATCTTTTTTCCACCTTGCTATTCAAATCCCTGTGCTAAGAAAAATCGGTTTTAATTACACCCGCCTGATAAATATTCGGCTGAAGGGAGTCAAAGAAGTATTTAGGCTTATGGTTCCCCGGAGCCTCTCTCTTGGCCTTGGGGAAATTGAAAACACGGTAACTTTATTTTTTGCTTCTAGCCTGGCCGCCGGATCAATTTCTCTTCTAAATCTATCACTCCAGTTAATGTATCTTCCCAGTAGAATTTTTGGCACCACCATCGGGCAGGCATCACTTCCCATTCTTTCAAAAAATATTGCCCGAAACGAAATGGATATTTTTAGACAAACCGTCAAAAAAACTTTATTGCAAAGTGTTTTTATTGCTCTGCCTATCACCACCCTCATTCTGATCCAAAGAGTTTCTATTGTCAGGATTGCTTTTGGCAGTCGAGAATTTCCTTGGACGGCAACGCTGCTAACCGCAAGGATTTTGGCTTTTTTGACCCCGGCCATTGTCTGTCAGGCTGTTAGCCAGATTTTAATTAGGTCGTTTTATGCCATGCACAACACCAAAATCCCCCTTTATGTTTCTTTTTTCTCGCTTGTATTAAACATTTCTTCAAGTTACTACCTAATTAACTTCACTAGCCTCGGCGTAATCGGTCTGGCTATCAGCGCTTCTCTGAGTAATATTGTCCAATTTGTTGGTCTCTTCTGGCTTTTTATCAAAAAAGTTGATGGCTTTTATTGGGACGATGTCTTTAAGAGATTCGGGAAAATGGTTTTCGCTTCTCTTTTGACCGGGTTAATTTCATGGGGGTTGGTCAAGTTATTAGATGTCTTCGTCCTGGATACAAGTAAAACAACAAATCTGGTTATGCTTTTTTCCGTCTCTACATTTTTTGGAATTTTCGTGTATTTTGTCATCTCCCATTGGCTTATGGTCCAAGAATGCCGTGATTTTGAAAAATATTTCATAAAACTGAAACAATTAGTTTTAAAGTAAATACATTATGTATATACTTAATTCAATATGCCTGCCAAAAAGGAAATTTCTTTGCTCCCGGACGAAGAAAATCCAAACTCACCTTCGGCTAGATTTCTCAGATGGATTACCACAATTGGTCGTTTCATAATTGTCTTTACTGAGTTGATTGTTATTAGTGCTTTTCTTTCCCGTTTCTGGTTAGATCGAAAGAATTCGGATTATTCAGAAGTCCTCCGTCAACATAAGGCAATATTGGAAAGTACCCAGGAATTCGAACAAGAATATTCCCTCCTTCAGCAAAGGCTAAAAGTAATCAAAGACTTCTATTCAAAAACTCCCGAATACAACAGCAAGATAGCCTCACTTGCCGAAAGCACCCCGAATGGTATCGTCTTTAACAACCTTACCCTGGAAAACAACACCGACAAAAAAAGCATTGTCGCCAACATTGACCTGATATCCCTTAGGGAAGAATCAATAATCGATCTAATCACCAATTTAACTGTTAACGAAAATATCAAGACCGTGGACGTAAAAAGTATCGAAAAAAAGCCAAAAGAAAATAAATACTCTGTAAAACTGTATCTAGTGTTTAAGCCGGACAAAAAAACATGATTCAAACAAACATATTTTCTAAGGGGCGTCCGCTAACTGAATACCTCAAAAAACAAGTTGAAAATAGGAAATTCGTAAAATCCTTAGAAACAAGCGGAACCTTTGCCCTAATAACCTTTTTTCTTTTCTTTGCTATCAGGCCGACGGCCTTGACTATTTCCGCACTGATTGGAGAAATAAATGCAAAAGAGAAAATGATTTCAGAGATGAAGGGCAAGATTAGCGACCTGGTCTTAGCTCAGGACGCGTTCTCTCAGGTCCAGGAAAGATATGGCGTTATAAACTCAGCCCTTCCCGACAATCCCGACTATCGTCAATCTATGGTTCAGATGGTTTCTGCCGCAAAAGAATCCGGCATAACCCTCGATAAGCTGAGCTACAATCTTATGGAAAATCCTAAAAATAGTCCTTTTCCTACGCAATTAGAATTTTACACGGTTGCCATAAGCAGAAAGACATCCTACGCATCAGCCCTGGATATAATCGACAAGTTACTTCACAACCGCCGGCTAATTAGCCTTAAATCAGTCAGAATCGGCTCTGCCAAGGACGATACCGATACCACCGAAAATTCATCATCAGACAACTTGATAAACGTCAGTTTTACCAACGAAATATATTATTGGAAAAAAACTCAAAATGAAAAATAATAAGGTTGTTGGATATTTTCTCCTCATATCGATTTTTTCATTTTTAGCCATCTTTGTTTATCTGGTTCAGAAGAGTTACAGCAACTTAATTGGGCCAATCGGTGAAACCAAGGCAAGTAATCTGACAAAACCAATTGATCCTGTCCTTGATGTCGAAACAATTAACCTTATAGAACAAAGAAAAGAATACACCCAAGATAGTATAGTGTTACCTATTCCTATGATACCTACCCCATCTTCATAATGAAAAAAGAAAAAAAGATTCCTACGATTTTAGGTCTGATTTTTTTACTCATTAGTATCGTAGCTGGTGTTTACCTTTCTTCAACTACTATCAACACCAGATCCAAAGCAAGCGGTGATTGCAACCCAATCAACATCCAGACAACCAATATAACTCATACTTCTTTTGCCATTTCCTTCAGCACCTCGACCGATTGTCCCTCCCTGATTTCCTTAGACAGTCGTATCATCAACAACTTCGTTCAAACTTCAAAAATCCATTATTTTTCCGTAGATAATTTAAAAGAAAGTACCGAATACAGCTATTCGATAGTTTCAGGCGGGGCAACTTATGAAGAACCGTCCTTTACGGTAAAAACTGCCAAAAAACCTTCCGGAACTGCTCCCTCGGCCGATATCGCCTGGGGGAAGGTATACAATCCCGATAAAAGCCCTGGAGCCTACTCTTTGGTCTATCTAATTATTCCCGATGGATCACCTCTGTCGGCCCTTGTTACCAGTAATGGTAACTGGAACATCACCTTCGCCAATAGTTACAACACGGAGAAAGAAGACTGGTTTACACCACAGCCCAATATAGATGAAGAAATATACATTGTTTCAGAGGATGGTCATATAACCCAGATCATCGGAAATACTTCTAGGAATAATCCTGTTCCGGACATTATCATCGGACAAGACGTCTTTACCTCCGAGCAAATTGTACCGGAATCTATAGGAAATGTCGGCCTCGGATCCGACTACCCTTCTTCCTCGGCGGTAACTATATTAAATCCAAAAAACGGTGAAACTCTTTCTACCCTTAGGCCCGATTTTTTTGGCACGGCAAGTCCAAACTATACATTGACGGTAAGCATTTCCGGGCCGACCAACGCTTCCGGTAGCCCGGTTTCTGACTCTACCGGCACTTGGCATTGGTCACCAGTTTCAAACTTAATTCCGGGTAATTATGTGATCAAGGCGGAGACCGCTGAACACAACTTTTCTGTTTCAGGGGAATCTGACTCATTGGCTTATACTGCCAGTGGCAGTGGCAGTTTGACCACTCCTACTCAGATCCCGATTCCCAGTCCGACGGAGACCCCGGTTTCAATTTCCCAAACACCTACCCCGGTTTCTACCTTATTCCCGACTCCAAGTTCCACTATAGAACCCACTTCTAGAACATATAAACCAAGCACTGACTCCGGCGTACCAAAAACAGGGACCTCCTTCCCGACAATCCTACTTGGTGTTCTGTCAGTTTCTTTATTAGTATTTGGATTCTTACTAATTTGATGTTGTAAAAACTTTATTTTTCTATAGACTGAATACAAATAGCCATGCAAAGCCAAAAGGTTAATAGATTTTATCGGGTTTTTAGTACCATATTTCTTGGTCTCTCCCTTGTAGGCGCGGTTGTCTTAGTAAAAAGGAATCAGGATCTTCGTAATTTTGCCCAAAATTGCAATGAAGGTTTTTGTAATAATGTTACCAATGAATCTACCTGTTGGACCCACGCGGGAAGCGGCTGTGCTTGGATAAGCAGTAGGTGCACCTGCAATAGCTCCACTCCCGGAGTTACCATTACCGGTAACTGTGATAGTTTTACTGTTTCCGGGGGGACTGCCACCTTATCCGTCGCTAATTGTAAACAGGAATATTTCCCGGGTAAAAATAAAAACCAATGTCAATCAGATGCCAATCAGGGTGTCGGCTGTGCCACCCAAACCAAACAATACGGTCCCGGTACCCATAGTATCTCCACCAGTGTCCAATGTGGCATTTACCAGGTTGATGCCACCGGTAATGGTTGGAACTGTGCCAAAACCGGTTGTAAGTGGGATGATAGTAAATGTACTACCGTCACTCCCACCAACACCCCGCCGCTCACTCCGACTCCTGCTATTCCGGACTTTTCGTGTAAAGGCTTAACTCTAAATGGCCAAAGTTCCGACATAACTATTACGATTGGAGAAACTGTTAAAATTTTGGCAACTGTCAGCCATTACGGAATTATTAGTAGCGCCAAAGTACCTGAGATCGGGGGTAGGGTAGGCAACGGCACGGATATCCGTCGTCTCTCCGAATCAACCAATCCCTCCTCCAATTTCACCCCCCCCACAATCGGTGTATATGCAATTGAAGCAAATGCGTACGATTGTACCCAATGTAACTATCTCTGTTCTGCAGGAAAAACTCTTTACAAAAACGTCATTGGCCCAAACCGTTGCACCACCGACGTTAATGATTGGAAAAACTTAAGCAAAGAATGTGTCAGTAATAACTGTATTCATTGGATTACGGTGATATCTCCAATTTCTACTCCCACCAAAACTCCTACACCAACCAGAACCCCCACAAATACTCCTACACCAACTAGAACTCCAAGTCCCACCAAGACACCTACACCAACCAGAACTCCCACCCCGACCAAAACCCCCGTTCCTACCAAAACTCCCACTGGCACCCGCACCCCCACTCCGACCAACACTCCAGTTCCCACCAATACCCCCACCCCCACCGCCACGCCCACCACGGGTCCTACCTATTCCTGTAATTGTACAAAGATAAGGCTATATGATCAGGATTGGTCCGAGATTTCCGCCTCTTCTGTTTCAGCCGGTCAGACAATATACATATCTGTTCAGGGCTGGAAAGACTACCCGATGTATGAATTTGACAAGGGGAGAATTAGGATCAACAAAAACAGTTGGTCTTTATCAGACCAAACAAGTCAACTAGTCCCTAATCATCCAGATGAATTTTATATAACTTATAAAATTCCCGATAGTGGAGGGTCAATAAAGATCGAGGGCGAAGTCCACCTCACTGGGCCGGAATCAGGAGGCCGTTGGCAATAATATGAAAAATAAAAAGATATTAATAATCGCTTCGATCGTGACATTAGGTGCCATCAGCATTGCTACCGGTTGGAGGTTGTATCAAACCAGAAAAGATTCTCAGGCCCCTATTGAGCCAAAAGCCACTAGTCCGCAATGTACCCTGGAGTTTACTGTTTCTCCGCCCACTCCAACTCCCACCGTAACCTCTGGTCCCTCTCCAACTCCGGGTCCGACCTCTACCAATACTCCCACGCCCACCAAAACTCCAATCCCTACCAAAACCCCAATCCCTACCAAGACTCCTACTCCCACCATAACTCCTACCGGTACCCTCACCCCAACCATGACTCCTTCCGCAACGGCTATTCCCACCCCAACAGAAACATCTTCTCCAACCCCAACCATGACACTCACCAATACTCCCACTCCCACCAAAACCCCGGTTCCCACCGCCACACCGGTTCTTGTTTGCGGATCACCCTGTGGTGAAAATATAACCGGAATCTGCCCAGAGAACCATTCCTGTTATAACGGCAAATGTGTTCTCCTTGCCTGTATGGAAGAATCCGCTGAATGCAATACCAGTAATTGTAAAATTATTCCTACCTTCGCCCCGACTGATACCAAAAGCCCGACTCCAACCAGAATAACACTTCCCAATGCTGGCGTTGATTTCCCTGTCAAAGCTCTCGGACTTGTCGGTGTTATCATAACACTGTTAGGATTTTTGATATTACTTTAAATTAAATAAAAAATGAAATTAGGCGTTTTTTCAATTATCGAGGCGATGCGCCCCAATCAGTGGATCAAAAATTTAAATCTTTTTGCTGCCGCCATTTTCAATGGTCAGCTACTCGATCCGGTGATTATGACAAAAAGTATTCTGGCTTTTTTTTCTTTTTGTTTCCTTTCCTCCTCCTCCTATTTAATCAATGATTTGGTCGATGTGGAAAAAGACCGACTTCATCCGGTAAAAAAGATGCGACCTCTCGCCAGAGGTGTCGTTTCAAAATCTACAGCCATATTTACTTCGATTTTTCTTTTGGTCCTCGGTTTAACAATATCTGGTTCCATCAATTCCACTTTTTTTTGGTTGTCATTATTTTTCATCATAATGCAATATTTATATTCATTTACTATAAAGAAAAAAGCGGTATTGGACATAATCGGAATTGCTCTTTTCTTTATCATCAGAGCTTATGCCGGGGAAGTAGCTACGGGTTATCATCTGCCAGTCTGGGTAATGCTATCGGTAATTTTCTTGTCATTATTTATAGCCAGCGGTAAACGCCGCAGTGAATTATCCAATAGCGGATCAAAAACACGTCTATCCTTGGAAAGATACGGTAAAACATTATTAAACTTTTATACAACCATGTTTGCGGTTTGTACCTTGATTACCTACGCCATGTTTACCTTTTTTGAAGAGCCAATCAGCTTTGAAGGTCCGATCCACCAATTCTTGCTGGAAAACTTCCCCAAAGCTCTATCTAGAAAATGGTACATGATTACTCTGGCTCCGGTTATTTTTGGAATAATGCGGTATGGTCAAATAATTTTTGAAATGCAGGAGGGAGAAAGGCCGGAGCGTGTTATCGCCACCGATATTCCGCTAATTCTATCCGTTCTTACTTGGGGTTTGATGATGATTGCTATCGTCTATGTCCTCTAAATTTTTGGTCGTTTTGATCTTTCTTCTTTTTTTCACCAGATTCATAAAGTTAGATTGGGGAAACGGCTATTATTTTCATCCGGACGAAAATAACATGGCCTCAGCTATTTCCCGCCTGTCACCGGGTAGTCTCGATCCAAAATTTTATGCCTATGGTCAATTTCCCCTCTTTCTGGCTTTTTACTCTTTTCGATTTTACTCACTCTTACTTTGGAATATTCTACCCGACCACTTAACCTTTAGCCAGTCGATACTCACCCTTAGATTTTGGTCTGCAATATTTTCCACTCTCTCTGTTTTGGTCTTCTATCTTATCTCCAAAAAAATTACTCCCAAAAAATATTTTTCAGAGATATTTGCAATTCTTTTAATATTTTCTCCCGGACTAATCCAGTTTTCTCACTTTGGAACCACCGAGTCGATATTGATCTTTGTGCTCGCGATAAACACCCTGTTAGGTTTGTTGATTCTTGATTCAAAAGGTATTCGGTTGGTTAATTTAGTTATTGCCTCGTCGCTTATTAACGCCGCTGGTTTAGCTACAAAAATTACTTCTGTAATATTGATCGGGCCGGTATTGCTTGCCCTCCTCCTTTTGTTTATCAGGAGTAGAAATAAAGTCCCAATCATATTACTTACCCAATTATTCACAATTATTACCATTGTTTTATATGCCGCTTTTTCTCCCTTCAATATTGTTTCGAGAAAGGAATTTCTATCGACTATGGGTTATGAAACCGCAGTCGCTACCGGAAAAATCCCTGTATTTTATACCAGTCAATTTATTGGTACTAGACCATATATCTATCAATTTATCCACATCTTCCCATATGTAAACGGCCTGCCCGTTTTTCTTATAGCGATTTTGGGCATAATTCTTTTTATAAAAAAATTCCCAAAACCAATCGATCAAAAATATAAATGGTTAATCGTGCTCGCCACGCCGCTGATTTATTTCCTTTATGTTGGCCAACTCTATACCAAGTGGACCCGTTTCATGTCACCGATATTCTTTATTTTTCCGCTTCTTACTGCGTATTTCATTTCTTCTCTCAGGCCAAACGGGCTAAAAATAATTTTCACCCTAATTTGTGTTATCCCCGGCTTCGTTTTTCTTTACAGATATCTCCAAAAAGACATTAGGGTTACGGCTTCGGAATGGGTGGACAAAAACATCCCCGAGAAATCAATTGTTCTTTCAGAAGCCGGAAATGTTATTAATTTTCCCATGGGGACAACAAGGGGATATGATATAAATAATTTTGATTTCTATAAACTTGACGAAGACCCTAATCTTCCACCCAAACTTACAGACCTAGTCTCTGATGCCGATTATATCTTTGTCCCCTCAAGGCGGATCTTCAAAAATCAATATGGCCCCCGCTTCCCTCATAGCGATAAATATTATCGCCGGCTTTTTTCAGGCGCACTGGGTTTCAGGTTAATAAAAACCTTTCCGGCAGACTTAGTGATTTTAAATCCTGAAAATGCCGAAGAAACCTGGACTGTCTTTGATCGGCCAGTAATTAGGATTTTTCAAAAAGTAAATGGCCAAGCTCCATAAAAATTATCTCATTGTAATTATTTGCGTTGCTGGATTATTGAGGCTTGTTGGCCTAAATTGGGATCAGGGCAACCATCTTCACCCCGACGAACGAATGATCACTATGGTTGTTGGCCGGATTAGCATGCCTCCGATAGATCCGGTACTAAAAATTGGGCAAAAACTAAATATATTATTTTCTCCGGACTCAACCTTAAACCCCAAATTTTTTGCCTACGGATCCTTTCCCATATATCTTCTCAAATTTTCTGCCCACCTTCTTACCCCGATATTTCCCAAAATCTCTTCTTATGATCAAATTAATTTACTCGGAAGAGCAATCTCTGCCGTCTTTGATACTCTTGTCATTATTTTCATTTATCGTCTTGGCCTTTTGATTTTCAAGAGTTCCTCAAAAAGTCTCTTCGCCTCGGTAATTTACGGCTTATCTATCTTTCCTATCCAGTTGTCCCATTTCTATGCAGTCGACACGATTTTATCTTTTTTTATCCTATTTACCATTTATCAACTAATTTGTTACTTCCGGCAACAACGATTTATAAATCTTTTGTTCGCCGGCGTTGGTTTCGGATTATCTTTAGCCACCAAAGTAAGTGCCATCGTCTTGGTAGTACCTTTTGCCACCTGCTTTACCCTATTGACCTGGCGTTTTATTAACTCCAAAAAAATACTAAAAACACTAAAATTACTTCTATTAGTCTCCGCCATTACGATTATTGTTTTTTTTATTTTCCAACCATTTGCCTTAACGGATTTTTCTACTTTTAAACGACAAATACTCGAGCAACAGGCCATGACCAAAGATGCCTTTGTCTTCCCTTATACACTTCAATATGTCAACACAATTCCTTATCTTTATCCGCTAAAAAATATCTTTCTTTGGGGTCTTGGCCCGGTAATTGGCCTTATGGCTACAATTGGTTTTTTTGCCCTAATAAAAAAATTATCTCGAGGGCTATTTTCTCCCGGCAGCCAAAATTCACCAGGAGCAACCATTATTTTATTTTCCTTTTTTATAACGTATTTCATAATAGTAGGTGGTTTTGCCGTAAAATGGATGCGTTATTGTCTGCCGCTGTATCCGATATTTGCCTTATTTGCTGCCAACACTATCGGAGATATAAAGTCAAAATACCTAAAGACTACTATTTTATTAATCCATTTGTGTCTTGTTTTTGCCTTTATGAGTATTTATCAAGTTCCCAATACCCGGGTTACCGCCACCAAATGGATTAATAAAAACATTTCTCCAGGGTCAACTATTCTAGTGGAACACTGGGACGATCCACTGCCTTTAGGTTATCTCAATAAAAATATTACTCAACTTTCTTTACCGCTTTACGATTCCGATCTTGAACCCAACAAGTGGGTTAACATCAACAAAATGTTAGATACCGGTGACTACATTATTCTTTCGAGTAATCGTCTCTATACTCCCCTCCAAAAACTAACCAATTGTGATCAACTTCCTCCCGGTCGGTGTTATTCCAAAACAGCTACATATTATCAAGACCTTTTTTCCGGGAAACTTGGATATACCAAAGTAGCTGAGTTTACCAATTACCCCAAACTTTTTGGAATTAGCATCGACGATCAGTCAGCCGACGAATCTTTTACTGTCTACGACCACCCAAAAGTAATGATTTATAAGAATACTCATGTTCAAAAAAATTAATCCTCTTGTTGGAATTTTGATATTTTTTTTGGTAGTTTGTTTCTATCGTCTGGACTCAATACCCGGAGAATGGTTTGGTGATGTTTCCATTGTCAATAGTTATGTTTCTCAAATTATTACCGGGCAGTGGCCATTTACTTTTATCACTAGTCAAGGACCTCTCTACTACTATCTTATCGCTCCCATCATTTATATCTTCGGGGTTAGCTACCTGAATTATAAAATATGCTCTGTACTTACCGGATTAATGGGCATAGTATTCGTTTATCTGTTTGTTAAAACTCTAAGCAATAGGTCAGCCGGATTAATTGCCGCCTTCATTACCGCCTCTTCTTTTTGGTACTTAGTTTGGTGCCGCCTAGGCTACAATATTATCGGCCCTGTTCTTACTGCCATCACTTTATTTTTGTTTTTTAATTATCAAAAAAATAAAAATACGAAATTTCTTTACTCGGTGCTATTTATTAGTTGCCTTGGTCTTATCAATTATGCCGGAACATTCTTCCTCCCACTGGCAATTATTACCATTTTCTTAGTAAATGCCATCTTTATATCAAAAACGAGCATTCGTTCAATTTTTACTACACTTATTATTTTTTTTATTGCTCTCGTTCCCATGGTTATCATACTTAGTCAGAACTTAGATAGTCTATCCCCTGGTTATATGGGTGAAAAATTATTTCAAACTAAACAATACTCAACCTCGGAAAATATTAATCGTCTGGCCACCAACTTACGACGCACCTTAGGTATGTTTCATTTTGAAGGTGACGTTGTTTTTCGTTGGAATGTCTCAAAAAGTCCTCATCTGGACATTGTAAGCGGAATTTTTTTAATCATTGGCTTAATTTGTTCGTTAATTAAAAAAAAAGCTACAACTTTATTATTACTAATAAGCGCCTTTATTTTAATTTTACCTTCAATATATCCAGGCCACCCTTCGGCGGAAGTGCCCAGTAGCCCCAGGACCCAGGCTATTATTCCCATAATAATATACTTAACTAGTTTCGGAGTTTATTACTTGACGGAATTTACAAAAAAGTTATATCCGTCAGCTACAAAAATATTACTTTTCCTCATTCTTTCTAGTATTTCATTTTTAAACTTAACCAAATACTTTATCGACTACCCGAAGGGTTTGCCTAACGACAATACTCCATTTGGAAAAATCATCGCCCAAGATATTGACAAGTTGCCTCCCGGAGTCGATGTATATCTTGCCGATATCGGTTGGGGTGATTGGGAACAGCCGGAACCAGACGGAATTTTTTATGCCATAAACAACAATAAAGGAAGAGAAAATATTCTCTCGGGTACAATAAGTGATTGTAGTCAAATTAATCAATTAAAAAATAGTTATATAATTTCAAATCCACTTAGTGAAACAAAATTAGAAATATTCCAACAATGTTTTTCTCAAATCGAAACAGAAACACACACCGTAAACAATCAACTTGTTTATAAAAGCCTGTTTATAAAATCAAATCCTGACTAAATACATGTTATCATCTAAATACTTTTTTTATGAATAAAACATTGAATCCGGCAGTAACCATTATTTCCACCTCCCCCGAAACAGTCCTAAAAGACTATCAAAAACTCTTTTCCAATTTTCCCAAACCCAAAAATGTTCCCACTATTATTAAACTAAATTTATCATGGACAAAATTTTACCCTGCCGTATCCACTCCCCCCTGGCATTTCGAAGCTGCCTTACAGTGGCTAATTAATTCCGGCGTCTCTCCTAAAAATATTATCCCCGTCGAAAATCGAACCGTAGTAACCAAGGTTAAGGTTGGTGCCAAAAATCATGGATGGACAAAAATTGCCAAAAAGTATGGAGTAAAAATCCATTATCTTACCGACGAAAAGTATGTTTCTTTTCATCCCAAATCAAAAATGTTGGTTTTGAACGAAATTTTCCCGGACGGAATTCTTTTACCAAAAATAATTATGGGTAAACCGTTGATTACTCTTTGCACCCTCAAATCCCATGTCTTTACCACCATTACCGGCTCAGTCAAAAATTATTTTGGTATGCTCAACACCAACCGCCACTTTTGTCATCGGCGTATTCACCAGGCCATTATCGATTTACTTCAGGTCCAAAAAGAACTTCATCCGCAAATCTACGCTGTTATGGACGGGTCTGTTTTAGGTTTTGGGCCCGGGCCTCGCGCTATGGAGTGGGAAGCGTCTAATTTGATTTTAGGTAGTCTCGACGAAATTGCCCTGGATGCTACTGCCGCCAGAATTATTGGTTTCGACCCACACACCATCGAATTTCTTCAGCTTGGACAAAAATTAAAATTAGGGGAGATCGATCCAGTTTATAGCCAAAAATTACCAAATTTCCATCACAGCATCAAAAAAGACACCTTTGCTTCAAGAGGTCAAAAATTTATTTATCATCGTTTACCTGAGTGGATCGAAAGACTACTTCTCCGAAGTTTTATTGCCCCCTGGTCCTTCGCCGCCTCTAACTTATATCATGATGGTTATTGGTATAATTTTGTCGGTCGTTCTCGATTGAATCGCTATTTATCATCTGGTTGGGGGAAGCTATTTAAATCTTACCAAAAATAGTCATGAATCTTCTTTTCTGGCAGACAAAAGCCAATTTTTATAAACTTTTTTCCTCATCGTCAGTCGGCAATCTCTTTTTAGTTTATTCAAATTACGCTACTTGGGTTTTTTTATTATTTCCCTCCTTTATTCTGGTAAAGAGTAACCCCAATCTTTTTTGGCAGCTTTTTTTTGCTACCATTGCCAGCGAGATAATCGAAAAGGTACTAAAGAAAAAAAACTTTTGGAAAAGACCAGCCTTTACCAACAATGATAATATTCCCAAGGGGTTAATAAAATCTTGGTATCTTACCGGCTCATTTCCCTCCGGGCATACTATTAAAGCTACTTTTTTCTTGCTGCTTCTTATCCAGCACCAACTTTTTTTCCCGGTTTTTCTAATTATTATTATTCCTCTGATATTTTTTCGAATTCTTATTGGTTTTCATTATCCCATCGACGTCTTGGGCGGCGTCATCATTGGAGCCATTATCTGGTTTTTTGTTCGACTGATTATTATGCCTCTTTTTTTAATTAATATCGTCCAGACTATCTTTAGTTTTGTATTTTTTATAAAATAATACACATATGATTGCAGACCTAAAATATATTATCTTGTGGTGGTTAACTATTTTTCTTCTGGGACTCGTTTCTTTACCCCTAATATTTTCAATTTTTAAAAACTTTTGGGACAAGGGGTATGCCTTTTGCAAAACATTATCGCTTATAGCTCTAACCTATCTGGTTTTGGTTTTAAGCATATTCAAGTTTCTTCCGTTTACCAACCAGTCCCTGCTAACCATTATTTCCATTGGTCTCCTGGCAGACTATTTGTATTTAAAAAATAGAAACAACCGCGATACCTTTGTCGCCCTGGTTAAAAGCAATTACAAAACTTTTATCGCCGAGGAGCTAATTTTTTTGTTAATTTTAACCCTGTGGTCTTTTGTCAGAGGTTTTGCTCCCGATATCGAGGGCTTAGAAAAATTTATGGATTGGGGATTTGTCAATTCTGCCCTAAGAAGCACTTATTTACCACCCGCCGACATGTGGTTTTCCGGAGAATACATCAATTATTACTATTTTGGCCACCTGATGTCGGCAGTTCTCACCAAGCTGTCCTACATTCCCTCTACCATCACCTACAACCTGTCTATAGCCTCAATTTGTGCCCTGACATTCATCAGCAGTTTTAGTCTTTCTTCCAATTTGGTTTATAACTTTTTTAAAAAAAATCTTTCCTTTAGATCCGTCTTGGTTGCTGGCATGATTTCTGGTCTACTGTTAACTTTCGGCGGAAATTTCCATTCCGTCTACAAAATCTCCAAAATAAACAAAAGCCAAAATGATGGAGTCTTAACCCTGACTCTAGAGGCGATCAAAAAAGCTGCCGATTCTTATTGGTATCCCGATGCCACCAGATTTATTGGCTACGATCCCGAAACCAAAGACAAAACCATTCACGAATTTCCTATTTATAGCTATGTCGTGGCGGATCTTCACGGTCATATGAGCGATATCCCTACGGTTCTATTTTTCATGGCCTTCATTTTTGCCATGTCCATGGAAATTATTGCTTTCCCGTATCTCAAACTAATCGTTCCCTGTGGTCTGATTTTGTCCATATGTTATATGACCAACGCCTGGGATTTTGCCGTCTACGGCCTGCTTTTTGGTATTTTTTATCTTTTAAAAAATTGTAAGGAAACCGGTTTGTGGAGCGGGATAGTCAAAACTTTTAGTAGCGGTATTGGTGTCATCCTCTTCTGGTATCTATTTACTCTGCCATTTTCTTTAAACTTTATTCCCATGGCCGAAGGGCTCAAGCTGTCCGATGCCAGGTCACCCTTATTTCAACTCTTTATTCTTTACGGAGGTTTTTGGATAATAACTGCTCCGCTAATGGCTTTTTATCTTTTCCGCAAAAATGAAAAATCCAAAAAAATAGACATACCACCTGTCGACATTTTTATTATCGCCCTGGTGGTTACTGCAACTATTTTGGTAATTATTCCCGAAATTGGCTATATAAAAGATATCTATATTTATGAACATAGACGATCAAATACCATGTTCAAATTGGTATATCAGGCTTTTATGATGTACTCTTTGGCTTCCGGATTCGCCCTCATCAGAATCGGTCAAATTAAATCCTCCTGGAAAGTTTTGTACAAAATTGCCTTCTTAATCGTATTTATAATTCACATGATATACCCGTTTTTTGCTGTCCGATCTTATTATGGTCTAAAGGAATACAAAGGTCTTTGGGGCCTGACATTTCTTAAAAATGCTAACCCCGATAATTTAGAGGCCGTTAATTGGATTAACAAAAATATCAAAGGTCAGCCGGTTATGGTTGAAGCAGTCGGTGATAGCTACACCATGTTCAACCAAATCTCCATGGCCACCGGTCTCCCTACTATCGAGGGGTGGATCGTCCATGAGTGGTTGTGGCGGGGTGGATACGAAAAACCGTCACTCCGGCAGACAGATGTCCAAAAACTATATGAAGGGGAAACTCTGGATGAAGTCAGATCAGTCTTACAAAAATATAGTGTCGATTACATTTTTGTCGGCGACAAGGAATACGAAAAATACCCAAAAATTAATGAAAAGAACTTCACGGATATAGGGGCAACTATCGTCGCTCAGTTTGGTAAAACAAAAATATACAAAGTTCTCAAGTAATCTCAATTTGACTTGTTTATATTTATCGGTGTTTCTTCTATAGTTGTATATCCATGAATGACATATTATGCGGACTAAATCCGGCCCAAAAAGAAGCGGTGACTTATTCGGGCAGTCCGCTTTTATTGCTGGCCGGGGCCGGTTCCGGCAAAACCAGGGTGTTAACCCATCGTGCCGCCTACCTTATCAAAACTTCGGCCGCCCAAACATCAGAGATACTCCTGCTAACTTTTACCAACAAAGCTGCAGACGAGATGAAGCAACGGATGGGCCGTTTAATTGGTTCAAAAAACAATGGATTATTCGCCGGCACTTTTCATTCATTTTGTTGTCGGGTATTGAGAGCAGACGGCTTACCGGTTGGTGTACCGCCTAATTTCAATATCTACGATACAGGCGATCAGGAAGATACCATCAGAAAGATCCTGCATGAGATGAATTTAACCCCAAAGGAGTTTAAACCGGGCAATGTTCTCTACTACATTGGAGCTGCAAAAAATGATTTTCTCTCTCCAAAAGACATGGAGCTACAATCCTCCGGTTTTTGGCAAACTTACGCCGCAAAAATCTACGCCAAATATCAAAAAATATTATTCGAATCACACGCCCTTGATTTCGACGACCTCCTTTTCAAAACCGTCGAGCTTTTTTCCGGGCAACCCTCAATTCTTGAAAAATACCAGGACAAATACAAGTTTATCCTGGTCGACGAATACCAGGATACAAATCAAATTCAATATCTTTTGGCAAAATTATTAGCCCAAAAGTATCAACAAATCACTGCCGTGGGTGATGCATCACAGGCCATCTACGGCTGGCGTGGTGCTAATTACAAAAATCTGGTCAATTTTACTGTTGATTTCAAAGATACGAAAGTTATTAACTTAGAACAAAATTACCGTTCCACAAAAATTATCTTAGAGGCCGCTAATTCAATTATTTCCAAAAATAATTCCCACCCGGTCTTAAAGCTTTTTACCGAAAAAAAGTCATCAGACAAAATAAAACTATTTACCGCAGACTCAGAGATCAGCGAAGCAGAATATGTTTCCTCAAAAATTAAATTCATTTACGATAACTACAAAATTCCCTACAAAAATATTGCTGTTCTTTATCGCATGAATGCCCAGTCTCGGGTGTTAGAGGAAACTTTTATCAAGTCCAACATCCCCTACGTTTTAGTGGGAGGTCTTCGCTTCTACGACAGAGCCGAGGTCAAAGATATTATCGCCATGCTCCGTTTTGCCAATGATCAGGCCGATATTATATCTCTTGATCGGGTTGAAAAAGCCCTGGGCAAAAGAAGGTTGGAAACCTTTAAGGCTCTTCTCCGGTCCATTGATCTTCAGTCGGCAAATTCACTTCAGATTTTCGAATCCCTGGTTATCGGGTCTGATTACTTAAAACATTTTGATCCAAAAGATGAAGAAGATCAAAAAAGAATCGAAAATATTAAAGAACTAAAATCAGTCGCCGCCTCTTTTCCGAAACTTACTACCTTTCTGGAAAATGTTGCCCTGGTCCAAAACGAATATAGTCAGCAGGAAAAAAGCAAGAAATCCAAAGAGAATAGGGAAGGGGTGAGACTAATGACTCTTCATGGCTCAAAAGGTTTAGAGTTCGAAGTCGTCTTTCTGGTAGGTTTTGAAGAGGGGATTCTTCCTCATTCAAATTGCATGCTCGACGACTCACAGATAGAGGAGGAGCGCCGTCTTTGTTATGTGGGGATTACCCGGGCCAAGGATTATCTTCATATTTCCTACGCCACCAGACGCTTATATTTCGGCAAGAGTAGCCTAAACGAACCAAGCCGATTTTTAGGTGAAATCCCCCAAAAACTAATAGAAATCGAAGAATCAGGCGAAATTACCCGTGACTATCGGCACCCAAAAAGCGATAGCGAAGAATTTATCTATGACCCTGATATATACTAAACATAAGTTATGATCACCAGAATTTTATACAATCAGGAAAAAGATCAATACAACAAACTGGTTAAACATCCGGTCCAAAGTTGGGAATGGGGAGACTTCCAAATTTCTCAAGGCCACAAGGTATATAGGTTGGGGGTTTTTGACAATCAAAAAATGATCTCTGCTTATAGTATCAGTTTTCACACTATTCCCAAAACTCTATTCTCAGTCGGAACAGTCCTGAAAGGACCAAAAATAGACCAAGAAATGGTTAACAATCTTAAAAAAATCGCCACTGATGAAAATGCCATATTTGTAAAACTTGAACCGGATTTTATCCAAAAAAAATTCACCAGCGAGGGCAGTGAAACAGTCGCCTCTATGGACACTCGCTTCCCAAATCTTGTTGTATCCCCAAAGGTAGCTTTCTATCCGTATAGCTTCATGGTTGATCTGACAAAAACTGAGGATGCGCTCTTATATCAAATGCACTCCAAAACCCGATACAATATAAAAATTGCCAATAGACATGGTGTAAAGATAGAAGAAAACAGTACTGATGCCGGATTTGAAACATATCTTGAGTTGCTTTTTGACACCACCGCCCGCCAAGGGTTTTATCTTCATAGCCAACAGTATCATCGGGATCTTTGGAAACTTCTCAAACCAACCGGAATCCCTCACATATTTTTGGCTTCATATCAGGGGGAGACATTAAGTGCTTTTATGCTTTTTATCTACAAGGATAATTTGTTTTATCCCTACGGCGCTTCTCTTGATCAATACCGGGAGGTCATGGCCCCGACACTACTGATGTGGGAATCAATAAAGTTTGGAAAAAGTATGGGTCTAAAAAATTTTGACATGTGGGGAAGTCTTGGCCCGGACGCAAAAGAGGGAGATCAGGGGTTTGGTTTCCATCGGTTCAAACAGGGCTTTGGCGGTCAACTCGTTCAATTTGCCGGAACTTATGATTTAGTTATCAATCAGCCTCTATATACTATTTATAATCTTGCCGACAAATATCGGTGGAAATTTCTCCGTTTAAAATCAAAGTTTATAAGATAAAATACACCATGTCTTCCGTAAAGATCACTGTAGATACTCTCGACCATATCGCTCACTTGGCCCGTATTAGTTTGACCGACACAGAGAGGGAACTGTTTTTGCCCCAGTTGTCTTCCATTCTTGAATATGTGGAAGTTCTTCAAAAAGTTGACACTTCAAATATCAATGCTTCCTCCCAAATCACCAACCTAAAAAACATTACCCGACCAGATGAGGTTAAGCCTTCACTCTCTCAATCCGAGGTTTTGTCTCAATCACCCAAATCAAACGACGGCTATTTTCAGGTTCACAACACTATCCCCGCCAAAGGCGGGTCCGCCTCTGGAGGAAAAAAATGACTCCTGATTTAACCGCACTCACTATTCCGGAAATTAAGAAACTTTTAACTGAAAAACAAGTCACGGCTGGTGAAATTGTATCTACCTATCTCCAAAGGATTAAGACCTTCAATCCCAAAATTAACGCTTTCATCACTGTCACTGAAAAAGAAGCCACGGATCAGGCAAAAATCATTGATGAAAAAATAAGTAAAAATCAGTCGGTTGGTAAGTTAGCCGGTGCTGTCATGGCAGTAAAAGATATATATTTGACAAAGGGTGTAGAGACGACTGCCGGATCAAAAATCTTAAAGGGTTATATCCCCCAATACTCCTCCACGATTTATCAAAAATTGATAAATGAAGATGCCATATTAATTGGTAAAACAAACACCGATTGTTTTGCTTTTGGAGGATCAACCGAAAACTCGGGTTATTTCACCACAAAAAATCCCTGGAACTTATCACTTGTCCCCGGTGGTTCCTCGGGCGGTTCATCCGCCGCCCAGGCCGCTTCCCTTTGTACTTTCGCTCTTGGTACCGATACCGGAGGTTCTATTCGACAACCTGCATCCCTATGTGGTGTTACCGGTATTAAGCCTACATATGGTCGCAATTCTCGCTATGGAATTACCTCCATGGCCGCGTCATTTGATTGTCCTGGAGCATTTGGTAAAAATGTTGAAGACGTAGCCGCGGTTACCCGAATTACCGCCGGACTGGATTCTTATGATGCCACTACCAGCCCCGACCCGGTGCCCGATTATGTTAATAAACTTTCAAATTTTTCCCTAAAAGGACTTCGGATTGGTCTACCACGAGAGTATTTCTCCGAAAGCCTTGATCCTGAGGTTAAGGAAAACGTTTTAGGTGCCGCCAAAACTTTTGAGTCAAACGGCGCCAAAATTATCGACATTTCTTTACCAAGTACTTCACTGGGTTTAGCTGTTTACTACGTCCTGATCCCTTCAGAAATTTCTTCAAATATGGCCCGTTATGACGGTATCCGTTTCGGTCAATCCAAAAAAGACACCACTGACCTTTTATCGCACTACATGGAAACCCGGGGCGAGTTTATGGAGCCGGAATTAAAAAGAAGAATACTAATCGGCACCTACGCCTTATCAGCCGGATATTTCGATGCCTATTACACTAAAGCTTCCAAGGTTCGGACATTAATAAAAAACGAGTTTATTGATAATTTTTCAAAAGTTGATGTTATCCTGGCTCCGGTTTCTCCTACCACCGCCTGGCCAATCGGTCAAAAGGTCAACCACCCTCTTCAGATGTATTTAGCGGATGTCTACACCTGTTGCATCAACGTTGCCGGTGTTCCTGCATTGGCCCTTCCGTGCGGTTTTGATTCCCAAAATCTGCCAATTGGTTTTCAGCTGATTGGCAACTATTTCGAAGAATCAAAATTATTTTCCATCGGCCATCAATATCAGCAATTAACCGATTATCATTTAAAAACACCAAATTTATAAAACGTCATTGCGAGGGGTCTATCCCCGCGGCAATCATAACAAGATCGCGGAGCCTGCCCCGAGAAACGAGAAATCGTTTGTCTCGCCGCATTGACAATTTACACCAAAAATGAAAACTACCCCCATAATCGGCCTTGAAGCCCACGTCGAACTAAAAACTAAATCAAAAATGTTTTGTGGCTGCGATGACAACCATTTTCATGTTGACCCCAATACTCACACTTGTCCGGTATGTCTTGGTCTCCCGGGGGCTCTCCCGGTTCCAAATGGAACCGCCATCGATTGGTGTCTTAAGCTCGGCCTGGCTCTTGGCTGCACCGTCAACGAACATTCTTTTTTTGAGCGAAAAAATTACTTCTATCCGGATCTTTCAAAGGGTTATCAAATCTCCCAATACTTACAGCCTTTTACTGTAAAAGGTACCCTAAATTTAGACGGCCACGAAATCAGAATCAACCGGGCTCACCTGGAAGAAGACACCGGCAAGTCAGTTCATGTAAACGGAACCACCTTGCTCGATTTCAATCGCTCAGGCGTTCCGTTGGTTGAGGTTGTCTCCGAGCCGGACATAACTTCCCCCCAAGAAGCCAAAAAATACTTAGTTAAATTGCAGCAAATTATTCGGTATTTAGGAATCTCCGATGCGGACATTGAAAAGGGGAGTATGCGCTGCGAGCCAACCGTCAATTTGAAAATCGAAGAAAATAGCGAGACTTACTATACCCCTCTTGTAGAAATTAAAAACGTCGCCTCCTTAACCGGCGTTCAGACTGCCATTCAGTTTGAAATTGATCGTCAACAAAAACAATTTTTTGAAGATCATATTGTAAAGAATCCTTCTAACAAGACCACTAGAGGTTGGGACGCTGATAAAAACCAAACTTTTTTGCAACGCGAAAAAGAGGGTTCTTCCGACTATCGTTATTTTCCTGAGCCCGATATTCCGCCCTTTGAGTTTACCGATGAAGAAATTGAAAAAATCAAATCCACCATTCCCGAACTTCCGGATCAAAAAGTTATCAAATACAAAAGCTACGGTCTTTCCGATTATGACGCCAATTTAATATCTCAGGATTCACTTATGGCCTCGGCCTACGAAAAAGCAGTTGGACAAAACCCACTGTCGGAATTTGCCAAATTTGTTGCCAACCTATTTTCCGGATCCATTAAAACTCTTTTAAACGATAGTCAAACAGAAATCGATATTCAGCAAATTAACCCTGACCACTTTCAAAAATTATTTGACAAAAAATCTGAATTATCTTCAAACTCTATTAAGCAATTAATACTTGATAGTTATCAAACCGGTCAAGACCCGCTCTTTGCCGCCCAAAAACAAAATCTTTTTCAGGTTTCCGATACCGGAAAAATTGAAGAATTAGCCAAAAAAGTTTTGGCCGACAACCCAAAAGCAGTTGAGGATTATAAAAAAAATCCCAACAGTATTGGTTTTCTCGTTGGCCAGTTAATGAAACTATCTATGGGCTCCGCCAATCCCCAAATGGCAAAAGAAATTTTAGAAAAATTACTTAATAGTGACTGAAGCTCTTGTCTATCGACCAAATGTTCCCGTCGGTGACCGCGGAAGCGGGAGACTACAGGGTCAATATCACGATCAGTTAAAAGCTTCACGTCAGTTAACGCCGGAAGAATGGTTAGGAGTTTTTCAAGATCGAACCATTATTACCATCCCCGGAGAAAGCCACACCTTTGCTATTATTCTCCGTCCGGAGTTTGATGTTCCCCCGGGGTGCGATCATATGATCGTTGCTGAACCTCACTATCATCCCGGATCACCTGATTTTTATGAGCTGTCAGTACTCGCCCCTGCAGATGCACTAACAATGCTAAGAACCACCTTCGCTGTTCTTCATTCTTACAGGCAACAAGGATGTGATCATGTCAGAGCCGTTTTGAATTGTTCATCCTATGACAGTGGAGCAATTTTCAGGGGCACCGTTGTTGACAAACAAAGATTGCCACAATCACTGATGGTCCCTCATTTCAAAACCGGTGGGTTAAAACTTAGAGAAATTCCACAATCTACTATCCTGGAAAGTGAAACCCCTTATCTTAACCGGCCGTTACAATCAGAACTAAATCAAATTGTTAAGTATTTATCACAAAAACTGGATATATCGGTCAGCGACGGTAGTCTTCCTGCGATTGCCGTGTCATGCGGGTCTGACCCCGGCAAACTTATTTCACTATATCAACAATTGCACCGCACAATGTTCGAAATATCTTCCTACTCGATTGGTTACGAGGGTATTCATCTGGAATCGCATGCCACCGGGACTAACCACCAAAGAACGCCAACTGTTACCGATAGTACAGGGAGGGTGTCAAACGATGATTCGGTTAAGTCTATAACTGAATGGCTAGGCAGAGAATCGAGTCGACCTGGCACACTCGTCTCCCAAAGTGTTTTCAGAGACGATTTAACCCTTTCAGCGCTAATGGCACAATATCTCACTGCCCAGAGAGCCTATCTGGAAGCTCATCCCGCTCAAACTATGATTTTTGGTCCATCTTACAGCATGCTTATTCATGGTGTCACGAACGAGCCAGTGACAGCCCATTTTGTTCCGGCCGAGTTTGTTCCCAAAGGAGCAAACACCATCGTCAATGAATTTCCCCAGGAGACAAGACGCGCACTAACTCCAGCCGAAGTCGAAGCAATTAGAATAGGTAACGGTAAGCTTTATGATTATCTTCAAGGACATACTCCTTTTCATCCTATGTTTAATCTTGATTTCGACCTACAAAAATATGCTGACAGTTTCAACTGATAAAAACGGAAATTTTAGAAAAATTACTTTCCTGAACCTCTGACCCTCCAAGCCACCAAGTAGTCTCTTCCCTCAGGTGTTCTTACCGATCCGGTACCACCAGTTTGTGTTCCTTTTATTGCATCATTTTGCAAAAGATTTGATCCGGGGACGGCAAAACGCACTTGTAGCTCTGTTCCAAATGGGCTGTTAAATAATGTTTGCTCTTTCGCTCCGATTTTTAATTCGACTGTACTACTTTGACCACCTTCGATTACCCCAGAAGCGCATCGTTCGACAACTAGGCCATCAGCCCCAACTTTAACTTCAAACGACGCATAAAATACATCTACTCTCCTATCCATGAGCGCATTATAGCATGATAATATAACTTTATTGTGTTACTTTCACCCTCCTCTCGCAGATACCCGTCTTTGCCAAAATGGCCTGTGGGTAAAACCCGGCAACCCTTCCTCATCGCCCCTCGCCTCTGAGTGTCGTTGAACCGATGCTACAATTTATCAGTGGATAAAATTAAGACTAATTTTCAGACCGAATACGATCGTCTGAATCCCGAGCAGAAAACCGCCGTCGATACCATTGAAGGGCCGGTCATGGTTATTGCCGGCGCCGGCACCGGCAAAACTCAAACTATTGCCCTCCGCATCGGCAACATTCTCCAAAAAACCCAAACCCCGCCTTCTTCGATTTTATGTTTAACTTTCACCGAATCGGCCGCTATAAATATGCGGCAACGATTGATTGCCTTAATCGGCGCTTCGGCATACAGTATCCGCGTTTCCACCTTCCACTCCTTTTGCAATTCGGTCATCAGGGAACATCCGGAACGCTTTTTATTTTCCAAAAAAGAATCCACCTCTCTTGATGATGTCAAGCGGATTCAAATTATCCGTACCCTTATAGATCAGCTCCCCGCCGGAAGCGCTCTCACTAGTTTCAATGCTCCATATTACTGGCAGCGCGATATTATTTCCTCCCTTCAGGATCTCAAAAAAGAAAACGTTACCCCGGAAAATTTTTCAGAATTGATCAAATACGCCGCAGATTTTGTTTCAAATTCAAATGGTGCCTACGATCAACTTTCAAAAATCAGAGCCACCGAAAAAGCCTCCGGCGAGTTGGCGGGTATAGTCGAGAAACTGGCAGAAAATGTCCACATTCATCCTCTCTACCAAAGCCGGGTTAATTTATATCTGACCCTCTTTAAGCAAGGGGACACCTCTCTCTCCGATCTCAAAAAGAATATTCGTGATTTGATAGAAAAAACCAAAAATAACTTACCCAGACTCAACGATCTTTTAACTATTTACCGCGGTTATCAACAGGCCCTCCTCGACCAGAATCTTTTCGACTACGACGACATGATTCTCTGGGTTTTAGCCGCTTTCAGAAACAATCAGGAATTATTGGCCGAATATCAGGAAAAATATCAATACCTTTTAGTCGATGAATTTCAGGACACAAATTCATCTCAATTTGAGATTTTAAATCTGTTAAGCAGCCACCAATCAGAACCAAATTTATTTGTCGTCGGTGACGACGATCAGTCCATCTACCGTTTCCAGGGTGCTTCGGTTGAAAACATCTATAATTTTTATCAAAGATATCAGGCCGGTATTAGAGTCATTGTATTAAAAAACAATTACCGTAGTCACAAACTGATACTGGAATCATCCGATTGTGTTATAAAAAACAATTTAGTTCGCATCACTCAATATATAAAAAACTTAGACAAGTCCCTCGTCTCCACAAAAACATTCGATCCCGACCCGATCAATTTGGGAATTTATACCAGCCCCGAAGACGAAGTTATAAATGTAGTCCAAAAGATCAAATCACTTATCGGTGATGGGGTAAGTCCAAAAGAAATTGCCGTACTTTTTCGTAACAACGCCGATATTCAGGATTTTTTGCCGGCTTTTGACCAACAAGGTGTAAAGTACCTTCTTTCAGATAACATAGATATTTTAAAAAGTAGGGAAATTCAGCAGTTGATTGATCTCATGAAGTTTATTGTCAATCCCCACGACGATCACACTCTTGGTCAAATTTTATCCTTTAACTTTTTGAAAATCGACCCCTTTGATCTTTACCGCTTATACCACTACACTGGCAGACACGATCTGTCCGTCTCCGAATTTATACTCGACAAAAACAATCTCTTGTCGCTTAAGATAAAGCCTTATACCATCCGTCAACTCAGAAATTTCGTTATTCGGGTTGCCAAAACCAGGCAGAAATCCGGCAATCTGCCTCTCGACCACCTATTTAACGAAATTATCCGTCGTTTCCGTCTTTTAAAATACATTCTCGATCAACGTCGTGTTGACTTGCTTAAGCAGTTAAACGTCCTTTTTAGTTTAATAAAATCCCGTCTTCAAAATGAGTCCACTTATACTCTTGAACAATTCGTTGAAGAGCTTGATCTGCTGAGAGAAAACCAGATAAATCTTAATTCCCAGCCGCTTCTGGTCGACATCGATAAAAGTGTCCGTTTAATGACTGTTCACAAAGCCAAGGGGCTGGAGTTTGAACATGTATTTCTTGTGAAAGTAGTAAGTGGTAAATGGGACAGTTCTTCCTCCCGAAATTTAATTAAATTACCCCTTGGAATAGTCAAGACTGATATTACCCAAGTTACCGGTGACCAAGATCTCGAAGAAGACCGTCGTCTTTTTTATGTTGCTCTCACCCGGGCTAAAAAACAAATTTACATCAGCCTTTCCCGGCGCACCGAAACCGGTCGTGAGCAGCTGCCATCAGTGTTTGTCAGCGAAATCAACCCCTCTCTTTTAGAAAAATTTGAAAGCACCGCCGAGAGTGAAGCTCATAGTCTTCGCTCTCAATATTCAGTATCTTTTCCCAAGCTTAAGTCAATTAATCTCTCTGATTATCTAAGAAATTATCTTTCCACCTCATATCGTTTTAATATCACTCACCTAAACTCTTATCTAAATTGCCCTCTCTGTTTCTTTTTCAAAACAATACTTCGCCTACCTTCTCCCAAAACCAGGAGTCTCTCGATGGGTACTTCCGTCCATGGCAGCCTTGCCTATTTGTTTCAAGTCTACAAAGAAGATAACAGGCTAATCTCCTTGGATAAATTTAAAGAAATTTATAAAAATAATTTGCAAAGAGAACATCTACCGAAAAAGGACCATCGGCAAGTTCTTGCCGCCGGCCTGCAGATTTTAACCGATTATTATAATCATTATCAGACCGAGTTTAACGGCAACTGTTTTACCGAACACGATTTCCGTTTTCATGGTATAAGATTAAACGGTATTCCGATTACCGGAAAAATCGACAAAATTGACATTATCGATAAAAATCACGTTAACGTGGTTGACTTCAAAACCGGTAAACCTGATAATAAATATGGAGAATTGAGCCGTGATGGTGACTATTTCCGCCAACTGGTTTTCTACAAGATCCTCTGCGAAAATTCAGCCACATTTCCATACAAAGTTACCCAAGGCACGATCGACTTTATCGAAAAAACTAAGTCGGGTGAATTTAAACGGGTAACTTTTGAGATAACTTCAGACGATGTTAACAATCTTACTCAGCTTATTGCAGAAACCTATGCCAAAATCGCTGATTTAGAATTTATTCCCTCACGGACGTGTAGGGATCCGGATCATGTCCACTACCTGTTTGACCAGTATTTTTTATAAAGCTCCTCTATTTTTCAAATCAGTTAAAATATAATCATGACCCTTGTCTATGTCCTCTTGAGTTTCGTTATCATCCTGCTTCT
Organism: Candidatus Shapirobacteria bacterium; assembly: GCA_041659325.1. NCBI lineage: Bacteria > Candidatus Shapironibacteriota > Candidatus Shapirobacteria bacterium. Next base: position 88,917 of record JBAZYN010000001.1, read on the forward strand.
ATTTTTCATATTTCGGCAAAGAAAAGGTGTTGATTCTGAAAAGATATCAGACGATTTCTTCAACAAATTTAACGAAAAATTCCCAGAAATATTAAACCAGGCCAATAGCAGTCTCATTACACTAGCCGATCAGAAAATCGGCACTGATTTACAAAACAAAAAAACAGCCATAGAAGACTTGGTTAAACGGGTTCTCGAAGAGCTAGTCAGGAGTGGCCAGGAACTAAAAATTGCCGAACAAAATCGTATCGGTACTTTCTCAACCTTATCGCAAAAGCTCGAGGAGCAAAAGGCCTTAACTCAGCAGCTTTCTGCTACCACCGAAGGGTTGAAAAAAGTATTAAGCAATAATCAGCTTCGTGGTGCTTTTGGGGAAAGAATTGCCGAAGACTTGCTCAAAATGACAGGTTTTGTTCGCGGCATTGACTACGAATTCAACAAGGAACAATCGACTACCGGTAGCCGCCCTGATTTTTGTGTATTCTTGCCTGATAGCGCCAAAATCAACGTCGACGCCAAATTCCCGTATAGCAATCTCCAGAAGCTGATCGAAACTGACAATCCGGATCAAAAAGCCGAGTATCTAAAGGCATTTGAAAAAGATGTCCGCGACAAAATCAGACAGGTGACCACCAGAGATTACATAGATCCGGAAAACAAAACGGTTGATTTCGTTATACTTTTTATCCCCAACGAAATGATATTTTCTTTTATATACGACAAAATGCCTAATGTCTGGGAAGAGGCTATGGCCGGAAAAGTAGTTTTTGCCGGCCCTTTTAGTTTTACTGCCATTCTTCGGATGGTGCGGCAAGCTTATGATAATTTTCGCTATCAAAAAAACGTTCAGGTCATCATTACTCAAATAAAACAATTCGAAAAAGAATTTAATAATTTCAATCAGGAATTTGAAAAAATCGGCGAAAGGATAGAATCATTATCAAAACAATACACCACTGTCAGCACCACCCGGACCCATCAGCTGACAAGGATAATCGACAAGATAAGATTAGAAAGTCCCGATCAGGACATCCCCGGTTTACCCTCTTGACACTGATTAGCAGTCGACATATCATGTTGCTAACATATGACCGATTTAACTCAACGTCAAATTAAGATTTTAAAATGTATCGCCGAAGAATTTATCGAGACCGCAACTCCGGTTGGCTCCGAAACACTGGAAAAAAAATATTCGCTTGGAATTTCTTCTGCTACCATCAGAAATGAAATGTCGGCTTTAACCCAACTCGGGTTTCTCAAAAAAAGCCACCTCTCTGCCGGCCGTCACCCCACCTCCATGGGGCTTAAATATTATGTCCGTAACCTCATGACCCCCAAAGGCCTATCCATTAGTGAAGAAGTTGGCGCCAAAGAAAAAGTTTGGGATTATCGAAATGAATTTGAAAGGCTGATCAAGGAAACCACCAAAGAGCTAGCTATCCGTACCAGAGCCATGGCCGTAGCTACTACCGACCAGGGCAGTGTTTACAGTTACGGAGCTTCTAATTTACTGGAAGAACCCGAGTTTTACAATATAGATGTAACTAAAACGGTATTATCTTTGATGGATAATTCGACCTATTGGTTTGACATCGTCAACAAGGGCAGTGGAATATCCGGTTTGGGCTCCGAAGAGGTGATTCATCTTTTAATTGGTGAAGACTTGGGCATGGAATTCCTGGAACCATGCGGTTTTATCTATCAAACATATGAGGCAGGCCCACATCGTGGTATCCTGGGTATTATCGGTCCGGCCAGATTCAAATATCCGACTATCGTTCCGATTGTTGATTTTTTTGCCAATCTGATTTCAACCGTTAGTCGTTAATATTGTAATAACAAATATGACCAAAAAAGGCCTCAAACAAACTAATTCGATGCCGGATGAATCGCAGGATTTAAAGGCAAAAATCACCGAAATAAACGATAAATTAGCCAGATCTTTGGCCGATTATGCCAATCTGGAGAAACGGATCGAATCTCAGCGTCAGCTCTTTTTTACCATGGCCGTCTCCTCGATAATCATCAAAATGGTTGACGTTCTGGACGATCTTTACTTAGCCCAGGATCATCTCAAAGACAGGGGGCTCGAAATTGCCATCAACAAATTTGTTTCAGTCTTAAAATCCGAAGGTTTAGAAGAAGTAAACGCTTGCGGGAAAACATTTAATCCCGAAACTATGGACTGTGTTGATGTGGGTGAAGGAAAGAAAGATTTGGTTCTAGATGTCAGAAAACGCGGTTATACTTTGAATTGTCAAAATATCAGACCGGCGCAGGTTGTTGTCGGCCGTGAACCTGAAATAAAAAATTAAAGAAATTATTGAATTTATTTATTAAATTGCTAAATTATTAAATTATTAAGTTTTTAAATTTTAAAAAAAATTATGTCAAACAAAATCATCGGAATAGATCTCGGTACTACCAACTCCTGCGTTGCTGTTATGGAGGCAGGTACTCCCAAAGTTATCTTAACTTCTGAAGGCAGAAACGTTATTCCCTCAGTTGTTGAGCCAATCAAGAAGTTGGTGGGGGATTTAGCAAAACGTCAGATGGTTCTAAATTCACAAAATACAATTTTTTCTATTAAACGATTAATGGGTCGCCGAATTGATGATCCTGAAGTTGTGAAAACTCAGAAAGTCGCTCCGTTCAAAATTGTTGCCGGTAAAGACAAAATGGCTGCCGTTGAAATCAGTGGGAAAATTTACACTCCCCAGGAAATTTCAGCCATGATTTTACAAAAGGCCAAAGTCGATGCCGAGAAATATTTAGGGGAAAAAGTAACTTCTGCTGTTATCACTGTTCCGGCCTATTTTGATGATTCTCAGCGACAGGCGACAAAACAAGCCGGGGAAATTGCCGGTCTCAAGGTAGAAAGAATTGTCAACGAGCCTACCGCTGCCGCCCTTGCCTATGGCTTTGATAAAAAGAAATCAGGTCTGGTGGCGGTATATGACCTCGGAGGAGGTACTTTCGACATTTCAATTTTGGATATCGGTGAAGGTGTGATCGAAGTAATGGCTACAAACGGAGACACATTCCTTGGTGGTGATGATTTTGATCAAAAAATCATCACTTGGATTATTGATGATTTTCAGAAACAAAATGGTGTCAATTTAAGTAAAGACCCACAAGCTCTTCAAAGAGTTCGGGAAGCCGCCGAAAAAGCCAAAATCGAACTAAGTAATACAGTTGAAACCGATATCAATCTACCATTTATCACCCAAAAAGACGGCAATCCGCTACATTTGACCAAAAAATTAACCAGAGCCGAATTGGAAAAATTAGTCGATGAATTAATCCAGAAAACCATCGGGCCGGTCGAAAAATGTCTCAGTGATGCAAACAAAAAAGCCCAGGAAAAAGGAGGCAAGGTGACCAAGTCCGACATTTCAGAAATCATAATGGTTGGTGGTATGACCCGTATGCCAAAAGTCCTTGAAGTGGTAAAAACATTTTTTGGTAAAGATTTAAATACAACCGTAAATCCGGACGAAGTCGTAGCCATCGGCGCTGCTGTTCAGGGAGCCGTTCTCACCGGGGAAGTAAAAGATATTGTTCTTCTGGATGTTACCCCTCTTACATTTGGGATTGAAACTGCCGGTGGTGTCAAAACCCCGTTAATCGAAAGAAACACTACCGTTCCGACCAAAAAATCACAAATATTTACCACCTATTCCGACAACCAACCTCAGGTAGAAATCAATGTCTTGCAGGGTGAACGGCCGATGGCCGACGACAACAAGTCACTTGGTCGCTTTATTCTCGACGGTATCGCCCCGGCTCCACGCGGCATGCCTCAAATCGAGGTTACCTTTGACATCGACAGCAATGGTATTTTAAGCGTTAGCGCCAAAGATAAGGGGACAGGAAAAGAACAAAAAATTACCATCCAAAATGCTACCAATCTTTCAAAAGAAGAAGTCGAAAAAATGAAAACCGACGCCGAAGCTCACGCTCGTGAAGATGAGGATAAGAGGCTTTTAGCTGAATCCAGGAATCGTCTTGACGGCACAATTTTCTCGGCGGAAAAATCGCTAAAAGATTTTGGAGACAAAGTAAAAGCCGAAGACAGGTCAAAAATCGAAGAAAAGATCAAATCCTCCAAAGAGATTTTATCAAAAGCCGACGCCAAGAAAGATGACTTCGACAAAGCTTCAGAAGAGTTAAGCCAGATTTTACAAACTATCGGCGCTGCAGCATATCAGCAACAACCGGAGCAACCAAGTTCGGAGTCAAAAAAACCGGATGAAGCAGAAAAAACCGAACCACCCAGAGACGCCGAAGAAGGGGAAATTGTAAAATAAAAAGCAATGAAACGTGATTTTTATGAAGTGTTGGGTGTTTCTAAAACCGCCAGTAAAGATGAGATCAAAAGTGCCTATCGCAAGATGGCCTTAAAGTTTCACCCGGATCGAAACAAAGAGCCCGATGCTGAAGAAAAGTTTAAAGAAATCAACGAAGCTTACGAGGTTCTTAGTAATGACCAAAAAAAATCAGGTTACGACCAGTATGGTCATTCGGCTTTTGATCCGGGATCGGCTGGTCCTTTTGGCGGTCATACCTACACCTCCCAAAACGGTCCTTTTAATTTCACCTGGACAGGTTCCGGAAATCAGACTAGTGGCGCGGATTTTGATTTTGGTGGATTTAGCAATCCCTTTGATATTTTTGAACAATTTTTTGGTAGTGCTTATTCACAAAATCGTGGTCCAAGGCTTGAAACATACAAAATTCAACTCTCTTTTTTAGAGGCCGCCAACGGTTGCCAGAAAGAAATAAATATCGGGGGCCTTAGAAAATCAATAAAAATCCCGGCCGGAGTTGACGATGGCCAGAAAATAAGGTTTAGCGATTTTATTCTCTATATCGACGTTCTCCCGGATAAAGTATTTAGACGAGAGGGAAACAACGTTTTTGTGAGCATAAATATCACCTTCACTCAGGCAACTTTGGGCGACGAAATTATGGTTCCCACTCTAAATGATCCGGTCAAAATCAGGGTAAAACCCGGCACTCAGCCAAATACCCTGGTTAGAATCCGAGGTAAGGGAATAAAAGATGTAAATGGTTATGGCCAAGGGGATTTATACTTACAGCTAGTCGTCGAGGTTCCCACCAAGTTGTCCCCGGGACAGAAACAACAAATTCGCGACTTAGGATTATAGCGGCTTCATCTGGTATAATACCCCCATATATGGACCTAAAAAGACTACCAAAAACTGAATTTGCTGCCGCCGTCGCCCAAATAGCCGGTGAAAGAAATATTGATGTTCAGTCAATTCTGGACTCCATCGAACTGGGATTAGTATTTGCCTATAAAAGAGACCAAAAAGAACATGGCATTATTATCCCCGAAGAAGATGTTTTTGAGGTAGAACTTTCTCCCGAAAACGGGTCCTTTTCTATTCTGAAAATTGATGGCAAGAAAAAAATCAACGTTACCCCTCCCGGCTTTGGTCGTATAGCTGCCCAAACGGCCAAACAAGTTATTGATCAAAAAATTCACGAAGCAGAAAAAGATACCCTGATTCTCGAATATGAAAAAAGAATCGGCAATCTTATCCCGGGCACCATTCTAAAAATAGACCCTTACAAGATAGCGGTTGGTATTGGTAAAACCGAAGGTGTTTGTCCCAAAGACGAGCAGGTAAGAAACGAAGAAATGATCCTGGGATCCAAAAAGCTTTTCTTTCTTAAAACCATTATCCGAGATGAATCAGGGCGAAGCGACATTATTTTGTCCCGTCGTGACCCAGGTTTCATTAAACAGCTTTTCGCCCGGGAAGTTCCGGAAGTGGGCAACAAGACTGTCATAATCGAAAGAATCGCCAGAACTGCCGGTGAGAGAACCAAAATCGCCGTCTCTTCAACCCAACCCGGCATTGATCCCGTTGGTTCATGCATCGGTCAAAACGGATCACGGATTCAATCGGTTTTAGGCGAACTTTCATCCAAAGAAAAAGTCGATGTAATTCCGTTCTCTAAAAATCTTAATCAATTCATCATTCAGGCGTTATCGCCAGCTCAAAATGTCAAAGTATTATCCGTTAAAGACAAAATTGCCGTTGTATCAGTTCCCGAAAACCAACTTGCTCTCGCCATAGGCTCCGGAGGTGAAAACGTTCACCTAGCCGGCCAGTTAGTCGAGTTGGAAATTAAAGTAACTCAAAGCGACAATCAGTCTACGGAAAAGGAGTAATTTCCCATGGACAAAAACCACAGCCCTTTCCGACCGCCGATTGTGGTGGTTATGGGTCATATCGACCATGGCAAAACCAGTCTATTAGATAAAATTAGGTCCACCAAAGTTTTCGAAAAAGAGGTTGGTGGAATTACCCAACATATTGGCGCCTATCAGGTATCTATTGGCCAAAAAGGAAATCAGCCTAATCAAATTACCTTTATTGATACGCCCGGACATGCGGCATTTATCAATATGCGTGCCCGTGGTGCCCAAATTACCGACTTAGTCGTTTTAGTAATCGCTGCCACAGAAGGGGTAAAGATTCAAACCAAAGAATGTCTTTCTCTCATTCAAAAAGCCAACCTCCCGTTTATTGTCGCCATGAACAAAATGGACCTCCCGGGAGCCAACCCGGACATGCTCAAGGGTCAACTTGTCGAATTGGGTTTTACCCCCGAAGAGTACGGTGGCGATATCATGTGCATTCCGGTTTCTGCCAAATCCGGACAGGGGATTGATAAATTGTTGGAAATGATTTTACTCCAGGCAGAATTAATGGAGTTAAAAAATGAACCTGATTCACAGCTCGAAGCAGTGATAATCGAATCCAGACTTGACAAAAGTCGTGGTCCTGTTGCCTCCACCATCGTTCGAAAAGGCACCCTAACTGTGGGAGATGTCATCTATGCCCAGGAAACACCCTGCAAAGTCAAAGCCATGATAAATTACCTCGGTGAAAATATAAAAACCGCCTATCCCAGCACGCCGATTGAAATCCTGGGTTTTGAAAAAACACCCCAGGTTGGGTCTATCATCACCGCCAATCCGGTCACCTCTACAAAAATTAATTTTCGCAAACCGGACGTACAAACATCCTCCGACCTTACCTCCCAAAAGGTGCTGCGGCTGCCCATTATTGTAAAAGCCGATGTTGAAGGGAGTCTGGAGGCCCTTCTTGATAGCTTTTCCGACGATGTGGAAGTGTTATTTTCTGGTGTTGGAGCCATATCAGACAACGATATTTTTTTGGCGCAAGCTTCAGGTGCTCAGGTGTTTGCATTTAACGTTTCTACCCCAAAGTTCATAAAAAACCTAGCCGAAAACCAAAAGGTAAAAATCCACGAATCAAAAATAATTTACGAAATTATTGAAGAAATCCAATCTCAGGTGTTAAAGCTTCTCGAACCGACCATAGACGAGACAATAACTGGTGAAGGTCTAATAAGAGCCGAGTTTAAAATTGAAAAAGTCAGGATAGCCGGAATGCAGTGTACCAAAGGAGAAATTAAAAAAGGTGACTTAATCCATCTAAAACGAGATGGTGAAATTATCAAAGATACCAAAGTCGAGGGATTACACCAGGGTAAGTTAGTAGTTGAAAAAGTGAAAGCCGGAAGCGATTGTGGCATCACCTTTAAGCCTTATGTTGATTTTAAATTAAATGATGTTATAATATCCTATAACAAGTAAACAGCAGGTTAAATGCTGATCTATTTGAAAGCAGGTCAAATATGAAAAACTATAATGTCTCATATATTAAAGATCTTCTAAACTCGGCCAAGACAGCTTTGATTGTTGTCCCTCAAATCAGTGTTGACAGCGTCGGTTCGGCACTGGCTTTAGCCATAGCCTTAAAACAGAAAAATATCACCACAAAGGTTTATTCACCTCAAAAGACCGACAATAACTATTCTAAATTAAGTGGTCTGGAACTTTTAACCGACACATTTAGCTCAAGTGATCTGGTCGTTTCTCTTGATTATCCTTTAGACCAGATAGAACAGGTCTCTTACAACGACGATGGTGGTAGACTTAATTTAGTCGTCAAGACCAAAGCGAATTCCCCAAAAGTCGAAAACGACAAAATTATTGTCAACAATCAATCGACCGCGGCCGATATCTGCTTTATGCTCGGAGACGAAACTCTGCTTGGACCAAACACTAGCATTACCAACAAAGGTAATTGGGTTTTTATATCTCCATCAAACATTGCCAAAAGTTGGGCCAAAGCTAGTTTGATAGACCCTGATGCCCCATTTTCAGAAATTTTCACTTTCTTATTGCCGATGTTAGACCTTGCCCTGGATCAGGATTCGGGCAAAAACCTATTAATAGGTCTACGAGTTGCCACTCAGTCATTTTCTGTCAACGTTTCCCCCGAAACTTTTGAAGCCGGTGCAATTTGTTTAAGAGCTACTCAGCCGGTTAGCAACGGCCCTAATCCTATCGTTAATCCTACTCCGATTGAATCAGTCGAATCAAAACCTAATCAGTTTCAATCAAACCAACCCTCCACAGTTCCTACGGTATAAACTTGTGTTATAATAACCCCGTAACTATAAGATCGGTTCTTGGGTAGCCATTCCCGGGATATATTTATTTACCGAATATAGCGAAATTTTTATGGCATTAAGTGCAGAAGAAAAAAAAGATATTATAACTAAATTTTCTCAGGGAAAAGGAGATACCGGCTCACCGGAAATCCAAATTGCCATTCTAACTAAAGAGGTAGAAAAACTCCAATCCCATCTCACCGATAATAAACATGACTCTCCTGCCAAGCGCGGAATTTTGAGTAAAATCGCCAAACGTAGAAGGATGCTCCGATATCTATCTGAACATAACCCCGACAGATATACCAAAATTACAAAAGAGTTGGGTCTAAAAAAATAATCCGTCTTTCCTGTATTCCGGGCATTCGGTTTTAATCTATAATAAATATATATAATTTTATTGAACATGCAAAAAAATATCCAAGAAATCACCATTGGTGACAAAGTTATTACTTTAGAAACAGGCGTATTAGCCCCTCAAACCAATGCTTCAGTTTTAGCCACCTTTGACAAAACCGTTGTCTTAGCTACGGTTGTAATGGGCAAGGAAGATCTGTCAAAAGATTATTTCCCTCTATCGGTAGAATTTTCCGACAAACTATATGCCGGTGGTTTGATTAAAGGAGGAAAGTGGATAAAAAGAGAGATGGGTCCATCGGATTCAGCTATACTTTTTGGTCGTATTATCGATCGCTCGGTCAGACCACTATTTCCTGTAGGTTTCCAAAATGAAGTTCAAATTATTGTTACCATTTTAAGCAACGACAAGGAAAATGACGTCGTCATCACTGCCTTTACCGCTGTTTCTGCTGCTTTGGCCATTTCCGATATTCCCTTCAAATCAGCAGTTTCAGCCGTCAGAATCGGACTAATCGACGGAAAGTTGTCGGTAATGCCCCCGATTAGTGAAATGATCAAATCAAAAATGGACCTCCTGGTCTGTACTGGTCCATCGGGCATTAATATGATAGAAAATGCCACTGATATCGTCGACAACGAAATTGTCTTATCAGGGATAGAATTAGCCCAAAAAACCTCAGAAAATATTAACCGGGCGATCAATGAATTTGCTTCCAAATGTGGCAAGAAAAAAATTGAATTTGTTTCTGCTTTACCATCAGATGTATTACTGTCCGAGGTAGAAAGATTGATCCAAAAAGATATTGCCGAATTTCTTGCAAGCGGTGCCGATGGAAAACATACTCACGACGAGGAAATAATTATCGAAAAGGTCAAACTCGCTTATGCCGAAAGAATCAAGTCTGAGGAAGTTACGGAAACAATGGTTATTTCTGCGTCCAATATTCTTATCCGAAAATACTTTAGGCAAGCCACTTTGGCCGGCCAAAGGTATGACAAAAGAAAAATGGATGAAGTTCGCCCGTTAGAAATTCAAGCGGGTGTTTTGCCCTGTACCCACGGGTCTGCTCTTTTCCAAAGGGGATTAACCCAGGCGCTGACTATCACTACCCTTGGTCCCCTGACCGACCGACAATACCTTCAGGACTCATCGGGTGAAACCACCAAAAGATACATTCATTACTATTCGGCCGGCCCTTACTCCACTGGCCAAACCGGTAGACTCGGTCGTCCCGGCAGAAGAGAAATCGGTCATGGAGCCTTAGCCGAAAAAGCCTTAATGCCTGTTATCCCGTCCGAAGAAGAATTTCCATATACAATTGCCCTGACTTCCGAGGTCCTATCCCAAAATGGTTCTTCTTCTATGGCTTCTACCTGTGGCTCTACTATGAGCTTAATGGACGCCGGAGTTCCCATAAAAGATCTGGTTGCCGGAATTTCGGTCGGAATGGTTTCAGACGATAGTGGGAAATATGTCCTCCTTACCGATATTGCCGGGGTAGAAGACCACAATGGCGACATGGATTTCAAAATCACCGGAACCAAAACCGGAATTACCGCTATTCAGCTCGATATCAAAAGTGAAGGTTTGACCATGGAAATGATCAAGGAAACTTTTGTTGCCAGTACCAAGGCCAGGCTCCAAATTTTAGCCAAAATGGAATCGGTCCTGTCAGCCCCCCGAAAATCGCTCTCTGTTTTTGCTCCCAAAATCAAACTGATTAAACTTCCCGAAGATAAAATCGGTGAAGTTATCGGTAGCGGTGGGAAAACTATCAAGAGCCTAATGGCAAAATACGGAGTTCAGATCGACATTGATGATTTCGGCGGTGCCTCAATTTCTTCTGCCGATTCCAAAAAGGTCGACGAGGCTGTATACGAAATCGAGTCAATGGTTAGGGATGTTCAAATGGGGGAAGAATTTGACGGTGTTGTTACCAGAGTTGAAAATTACGGTGCCTTTGTGGAGTTTTTACCGGGTCGAGAAGCCCTGCTTCATGTTTCCGAAATGACTGGCGGGTTTTTATCCGACCCATCATCGATTATAAAAATTGGCGACAAATTACACGTTAGAGTGTCAGGATACAACGACAACCATCAGCTGAAACTTTCTGCCCCAGAATTTAAACAAGCCCATATGGGCGACGGCTCATCCGAAAGACCTCAGAGACCGGCCTTTGATCAAAATCGCGGATTTGGCAAGTTTAATCAGGGTTTTCGGCCCACCGACCGTCGTCGCTGATGTATACTGATATTTGATGGATCAAGAAAATCTCTCTTCGCAGGAAGCCATAACTAAACTGATTGAAAAAACTCAATCAGTCAGTCTTCCCGATGGGTTAAAAGAAAATTTATCTGATCTTTTTAATCAGCTAAAAATCAATTCACGATCAGAAGAAACTTTTTGGCAGTTTTATCAAAACGCCTCCAAGTATGTTGATTGGATCATCAGGCTGCCCTGGGAAACATCAAGCCAGGATATCTTGGATCTTGACTATGCCAAGGAAAAGCTCGATGCCGGTCACTTCGGCCTTGATTCGGTCAAAGAAAGAATTATCGAATATGTTTCCGTTCTGGCACTTCAAAAACACCGTACTCCCAACGAAAAACTCCGGGCTCCGATTTTGCTTTTCCAAGGCTTAGTCGGTACCGGAAAAACCACTATGGCCACCTCCATTTCCGAAGTCCTGGGTCGACATCTGATCCGTATTCCTTTTGGTGGACTTGGGGATCCCCTGTATTTACGCGGACAATCCCGAGTTTATTCCGAAGCCGAGCCGGGAGCAATTATTCGCGGATTAGCTGAAGCAAAAACCAACAATCCGGTGATTTTGTTGGATGAAATTGACCGGGCTTCAGACGATGCCCTCAATACCATAATGGGTGTTTTGGTAGAGTTACTGGATCCCGAACAAAACTCCCGCTTTACTGACCACTATATTGATTACCCCTTCGATCTGTCTCAGGCATTTTTTGTCGCTACCTGCAACAATACCTCCCGGATCGCCACCGCTGTATTGGACCGTCTTGAAGTGATTCAGATGCCCTCTTACACCGATGAAGAGAAAATTGCCATTGGTAGAGATTATTTATTCCCCAAAGCTTTAAAGGAATCCGGATTAACCGGTAATGAGTTAACTATTTCGCAGGATGTTTGGCTTCAGATTGTTCGACCCCTTGGCTTTGACGCCGGTGTCAGAACTCTAAAGAGGAACATAGAAGGTTTATGCCGCAAATCGGCAAAATTAATTTTTGAGGGTCGGACCAGACAGGTTGTGGTTGATGTTTCAAACATCAAACAATTTGTCCCTCAGTGGTAAAGAAAAATGACAGAAACTAATCACCTAAAAATTGATAGTCTCAGCTATATAAAACCATCGTTTGTTTTATCATTGATAATCTTGTCACTTGCCTTTGTAATATTACTAATCACCCTTAGCAATTCAATCCCCAGGATAAATCCATAGCTTATGCCGGCTTCTAATCTTCAAAAGCTTCAATACCTCAACAAGCTTATTTCCGAATGTACCAAATGTCCCCTGATTAAAACTGCAACCAATCACGTTCCCGGCTCCGGAAATCCTGAAGCAGAAATTATGATTATCGGCGAAGCCCCGGGTTTTTTTGAAGATCAAAAAGGATTGCCTTTTGTTGGTAATTCAGGAAAACTGTTGGACAAATTATTATTATCAATCAAACTCCTCAGGTCGGAAGTATTTATTGCCAATATTCTAAAACACCGCCCTCCGGAAAACAGGCCGCCGCTGCCCGAAGAAATAAAAGTGTGCACGCCTTATCTAAAGGCACAAATACAAATTATCAAACCAAAAATTATTATTACTCTGGGTCGATTTGCCATGAATTATTTTTTTCCTCTAGAATCTATTTCCAGAGTCCGTGGCCAAGTCAAAAAAATCAAATGGCAGGGGCTTGATCTCACCATCATTCCTGTCTATCATCCTTCCGCTGGCCTTCGCAATGGTGCCATGCTCGAGGCGCTGCAAACTGATTTTAAATCTATAGGTAAATTTTTAGGTAAAACAAATTAAAAAATATATGGAAAAAAATAAAGTTTATACACAACGTCCCCAGTCTACTTTTAGCAAAGCTCAAAGTCAGGTTAGGGAATTTAAAAAAAATTATGATTCGGTCAGAATCTGTTCACTTGGAGGTTTCGGAGATGTTACTTCCAACATGTTCGTTTACGAATTTATTCCAAATGGCGACTTTTCAAAAAGCCAAATTATTATCGTTGATTGTGGAGTTGGTTTTCCGGAAGAAGACACCTTTGGAGTAGATCTACAGATCCCCGATACTCACTATCTCCAGGACAAAAAAGATCGTATATTGGGAATTTTTATCACCCATGGCCACGAAGATCATATCGGAGCTATCAGGTTTATTCTAAATATTCTAGGGCAGCAAATTCCGATTTTTGCTCCGAAGTTAGCCGCCTCGTTTATTGAGGCCAAGCTATCAGAGGTTAGTATTCGGGCAAATATTCAAATCTATGACAATATCCACCCGATTACCCGCGGTCCGTTTACCGTCGATCCGATTAGGGTAACTCATTCCATCCCCGACACTTTCCACCTTGCAATACAAACTCCAATCGGGATTTTCTATCACGGTTCTGATTTCAAGTTTGATCTATTCCCTTTAGACAACAAACCCTCCGATTTAAGGCATATCGCCCGAGTTGGGGAAAAAGGTGTACTGTGTTTATTATCAGACTGTTTGGGCTCCGACCACGAAGGATTTTCTCCCTCAGAATCATCTATTGCCGAAAATTTCAAAAGAGAAATAACAAACGCCAAAGGCCGGGTCTTTGTCACCTCGATTTCCAGTAACATTATTCGTTGGAGCCAGGCGATTGAATACGCCAAAGGCGTTGGCAGAAAAATATGTATCGTCGGAATGTCAGTCGACAAAGCCATAAATATTGCCAAGGATTTAGGTTATATAAAACTACTCGATTCGGATATTATCCAAGTTGACCGGGTAAAAAACTTTGCCGACAACAAACTAATCTATCTGGTTGCCGGTTTTGCCGGCCAACCTGAATCGGCGTTAAGCAAAATGATTATGGGTAAGCATCGGGTAAAAATCAAATCCGGCGATAAAGTAATTTTTTCGTCTCCTGATTATATCCCCGGTACGACTTCAAACATAAACAATATGATTGATACTCTCTCAAAACTAGGGGCCGAGGTCACCTATGGCGAAAAAGAGGAGCTGCACGTTTCCGGTCATGCCTATCAAAAAGAACATGCCCTGCTGATTGACCTTGTTAATCCGAAATATCTCCTGCCTATTGGCGGTAATTACCGGCATATAAAAAGTTACCACACGATGGCTAAAAAACTTGGATATACCGATGACCAACTTGTGAACCCCGATTTTGATTCAGCAGTAACTTTTAACGGCAACCGTGGCTTTGATACAAATTACCATCTGGCCCTGAGAAAAGTTTTAATAGATGGGTTTGGTATTGGTGATGTGGGAGTAACGGTCTTACGGGACAGAAAACTTCTGGCCGAAGACGGTATGTTTACCGTTGTGATGCTTGTCAATCTGGTTTCGGGCGAGATGTTAAAAGAACCGGTTATTCTAAGTCGAGGCTTTGTCTTTATGAAAGAAAATACCGATCTTATAAACTATTTAAAACAGGAAGTGATCAACCACTTTAAACAAGTTACCAGTAAACCGGCCAATTTCGAGTATATCCGCGAACAAATCCAGGGCCATATCGAGCAGGTAATCTATGACAAAACCGGCCGTCAACCTATGGTTCTACCGCTAGTGATTGAAGTATAATACCTTCATGAAAAAACTTCTTAAAGACCGTAATATTGATCTCTCCGAGTGGTACAACGATGTTGTACTAAAGGCTGAATTGGCAGATTACGCTCCGGTCAAAGGCTGTATGATCATCCGGCCTTATGGCTATGCTCTTTGGGAAGCGATCCAAAATTTTATGGATCCGATTATTAAAGAAAGGGGGGTCAAAAACGCTTACTTTCCTCTTTTTATTCCCATGCATTTTTTACAAAAGGAAAAAGAGCATGTTGCCGGTTTCGCCCCTGAATTGGCCGTAGTTACTATTGGTGGCGGCGAGAAATTAAATGAAGAACTAGCCGTTCGCCCCACTTCCGAAACTATCATGTACGAGATGTATCGCAAGTGGACCACCTCTTGGCGCGACTTACCCATTTTAATCAACCAGTGGTGCAATGTTGTTCGCTGGGAAAAAAGAACTTATCTTTTCTTGCGCACCTCTGAATTCTTATGGCAAGAAGGCCACTGCGCTCACCTTACTCACGAAGAAAGTAACGAAACCGTATTTTGGGCTCTTGATATGTACGAAAAAACCTACAATCAACTTTTAGCTATGTATGGTATCAAAGGTGTAAAAAGTGACTCAGAGAAATTTGCCGGTGCCGGTAAGACGTATTCTTTTGAATGTCTCATGCCCAACGGTAAAGCTCTTCAAGCTTGCACTTCTCACGATTTGGGACAAAATTTCTCCAAATCTTTTGAATGGACTATTCAAGACCAAAATAAAAATAAAGTTTACCCTTGGCAAAATTCTTGGGGATTTTCCACCCGCTCTATCGGTGGTCTTATCATGGCTCATGGTGATGACAATGGTTTAATTTTGCCTCCAAACGTTGCACCGACCCAGGTTGTTATCATTCCTATTCCCGGTCACGAAAAAGCACTGGTTTTAGCGCAGGATTTATATTCTAAACTAAAAAATATTTATCGTTGCCATTTGGACCTGGTTGACGACGAATCTGCTGGTTTTAAATTCAATAAATGGGAACTAAAAGGTGTTCCGTTACGTATTGAAGTCGGCGATCGTGATGTTGCCAGTAATTCCGTAATTATTCATCAACGTGACACCGGTGAAAAATTGACGGTTTCGGTTGAAGATTTAAGTAAAACAATTTGTGATTTATCAACAATAATTCAGAACAATCTTTTTGAAAAACATCGTAAATTCACCGATGATAATACTTTTGTTGTTGATACATATGATGAACTAAAAAAGGTTATGTCAACCACTCGTGGTTTTATAAAAGCTCACTGGTGCGAAAACCCCGAATGTGAGGCAAAAATAAAAGCTGACACTAAAGCTACAACCCGTTGTCTTCCTCTTGATGCACAGACAGAAGCGGGCAAATGTATCTTTTGCGGTAAACCTTCGACACATCGCTGGTTATTTGCCCAGTCGTACTGAGTTAATACTTAATACTTCACGCCAAATACTATATACTGGTTTATATGCCCAAACGCGGTCGCCGGCGAAAAGGGGGAATTGTTCCCTCTCTCCACCTAAAACCATCAACCATCCAGTCGATTTTTTTCATATTCTTTTCCGTCCTGTGTATTCTGTCGGTTTTCTCGTTTTTGCGAACAGGAACAATCCTGACCAAATATAACGAAAATTTATCTCAATATTTTGGTTTTGGCTCAGTTGCTGTTCCTTTTCTGTTACTTTTGATTTCTTTCCTGTTTGCCAAAATAAAAACCCCCCTTAAAGAACTAAATGTTTTTCTTGGTTTTGTAATCATGTATATTTCGGTTATCAGTCTTTTTGGGCAGGGGCTGATCGGTAAGTTTTTTCTTCTCCAAATCCAAACCCTTTTTGGTTTTGTTCCCGCATATCTAATTTTTTCCTTTTTACTCATTGCCGGCTTTGTCGTTCTCTTCGATACCAGTGTTGTCCAGATAATTAAGTTTGTAATCATGATATTAGCCGGATTGAAAAAATACACTTTTGGAAATGTCTCCAAGTCAAAAGAAAAAAGAAGCAAGGAGTCAAAAGAAACCTTGTATATCCAATCGGATTCTCATCCGGCCAAGGAAGCCAAAGATAATACCGACAACAATGTGGTAAATGTTCCCCCGATTTTTAAAACCGCTCCCGTAATGCCGGTTCTGACATCCCCCAAAACTGCCACTTCATCCGGAAACCCCATATGGGAAAAACCCCCTATATCAATTTTTGACGGTACCCCCGGCGCAAAAGCCGATAGGGGAGACGTCAGAAAGAACGCCGATACCATCGAAAAAACTCTGGACTCTTTTGGTATTTCAGCCCGAGTTGCCGAGGTCAACGACAGCCCCTCGGTTACTCAGTACGCCCTCGAGGTCGCAATGGGCACTAAACTAGCAAAAATTGTTAATCTCTCAAACGACTTAGCTATGGCTCTGGCCGCTCCGGGTGGGCAAATCCGCGTTGAAGCTCCGATTCCCGGCCGATCTCTGGTTGGTATCGAAGTTCCCAATCGGTCTTTGGAGGTGGTTCCCATCCGTCGGATTTTGGAATCCGACATTATGAAACAGTCAAAAAGCAAAATTACTGTTCCGCTTGGTTTGGACGTTGCCGGTAGGCCAAAAATTGCCGACATTTCAAAAATGCCCCATGTTCTGATAGCCGGGCAAACCGGATCGGGAAAATCAGTCTGTGTCAACTCCTGGATATGCTCGCTGCTTTTTAGGGCCTCTCCCGATGAAGTACGGTTGATTATGGTTGATCCAAAAAGGGTCGAGCTTACCCCCTACAATGGTATCCCTCACTTGATATCACCGGTTATTGTCGAGCCGGAAAAGGTAATATCGGCCCTAAAATGGGCCGTCTCCGAAATGGAGCGAAGGTATAAGCTTTTTACCGAAGTAGGAGCCAAAAACATTGAAGGCTACAACAATCTCTCCGGACTTCAGCTGATTCCCTATATCATTATCCTTATTGATGAATTGGCTGAAATTATGATGTTTTCTCCCACAGAAGTCGAAGAAAATGTTTGTCGCTTGGCGCAAATGGCCAGGGCCGTCGGCATTCATCTGGTTTTGGCCACCCAAAGACCTTCAGTTAATGTTATTACCGGGCTTATAAAGGCAAACATTCCGACCAGAATGGCCTTTGCGGTTTCCTCTATGATGGATTCAAGGGTAATTCTCGACACTCCGGGGGCAGAAAAATTACTGGGTAGGGGGGATATGCTTTATATTCCGCCCGAGCTGGCAAAGCCGGTTAGAATTCAGGGGTGTTTTGTTTCCGACAAAGAAATAAATGGCCTGATTAATTTTTGGAAATCTCAAAAAACAGCCGACTACAACAGCGATGTCACTAGTCAACCGGTAAACAATCCGAATTCTTCAAGTAAAAATCTTGTTTCTGTCGGAGGGGAGGAGCGGGACACCGTCTTTGATGAGGCTATCAAAGTAATCACGGAGTCCGGAATCGCTTCATCCTCATTTCTCCAAAGGCGCCTGAAACTCGGATACGCCCGAGCCGCTCGTGTCTTAGACCAACTGCAGATAGCCGGAATTGTGGGGCCGGGAAAAGGTGCCAAACCCAGAGATATCTTAATTCCCCACGCAACACCGGTTGATGGAAATGAATAACCGACACTATTATGTATCGTGCCTCAATCATCTTAAAAAACGCCAGATCAGATAAAGGTCTTAGCTTAGATGAAGTTTCAAAAAAATTAAAAATTCCCCAAAGATATCTTGAGTCAATCGAAAACGAGAATATACTTTGTTTTCCTCAGGAACCATATTGCTCGCTGATTATTAAAGATTATGCTGATTATTTAGGTCTAAACGGCCAACAAATTGTAGGTTTATTCCGCCGCGATTTCGCTCAAAAAAGAAAAACAAAAACTACTAACAAAAGTTTCATCAGTTTTACCCCCCAATTTACTTTTACCGTAATTATCTCCTTTCTTGTTATGTTGTTTTCTTTCTATCTTGTTTATGAGTATATAAAGTTCAACCGTCCCCCCAAATTAATAGTTGACTGGCCGGCCAAAAATATGGTTACCAAAGATGTCGTCGAGATTAGGGGTTCCACCGATCCCGAATCCACCGTCAGGGTCAATCAGGACCTGGTCATTGTTGACCCGGAGGGGAATTTTACAAAAAAAATCAATCTCCAGTCTGAAGAGACCAAAATTACCGTAGAATCAAAATCACCCAGCGGCAAAACTACTCAGGACGAAAGGACGGTCCGGGTAGTTAAGTGAAATCTTTCGCAAATTAGTTTATACTGAAACCATGGATGTAACACAAATCATTATCATTGTCAGCATTATTTCTGTCTCTGTCGTCATTATTGTTTGTGGAGTCTGGGTCGCCCTGATCCTCAAAGAGCTAAAAAGTACCGTAATAAAAACCAATAGCATTCTGGACGACACAAAACTTATAACCTCATCGGTGGCGCAGCCGGTCAGTACGATCTCCGAATTTCTCTCCGGTTTCAAAAGCGGCATAAATTTACTAAATTCTTTTTTCAAAAAGAAGGAGAAAGCACTAAAAAATGACCAGGCATGAACCTTGTCAGTGTTGCCAAGGAGATGAGTGTGGCTCAAGCGGATTCCTATTTGGTCTGATAGTCGGATTGATAATCGGCGCTGTTATTGCCATCCTCATTTACCGCCACAACAAAAGCGAGGTGGTGGAAGTATTAAAAAGAAAAATTAATAAGTTTATCTCTCGTATAGAAAGTAACAAGGATACCGAAACTTATTCACAAAAAAAAGTTCACCCGAAAACTACAAAATCTCACCCAAAAACCTTTCTGGTTAAATAATCCAGTTTTGTTATAATTCCCTCATGAACGCGCAGGATCTAAAGAATAAATTTGTCGCTTTTTTTGTCGACAAAAATCACAAAGAGATCCCGTCTTCCAGGCTAGTGCCCGAAAACGACCCCACCACCCTGTTTGTTTCTGCCGGTATTCAGCCTCTTGTCCCCTATTTTTTAGGGAAAGAGCATCCCAGTGGCAGTCGCTTGGTTAATGTCCAAAAATGTGTCCGCACTGGTGACATTGAAGAAGTTGGTGATCCTATTCATCACACTTTTTTTGAAATGTTAGGCAATTGGTCTTTAGGAGACTATTTTAAAGATGAAATGATTCCTTGGAGCTTTGTATTTCTTACGAAAGATTTGAATATTTCTATTAACAATCTGGCTGTTAGTTGCTTTCTTGGTGACAGTGATGCCCCTAAAGATGAAGAAACGGCCAAACTTTGGACAGAACAGGGGGTTCCCCCATCAAGAATTGCTTTTCTCCCAAAATCCAACAACTGGTGGGGCCCTCCGGGTGTCACTGGTCCTTGTGGCACTGATACGGAGATGTTTTATTGGACAGGTAGCGACCCTGCTCCTGATATTTTTAACCCAGAAGACAGTCGATGGGTCGAAATTTGGAATGATGTTTTAATCCAATATTTTAAAAATGATCAGGGCAAATACGAAAAATTAATTCAAAATAATATTGACACCGGCATGGGGGTCGAAAGAACCATAGCGATATTAAATGGATTTGCCGATAACTATCAAACAGATATCTGGCAGCCGATAATCAAAAAAATAGAAGAACTAACAAAGCTCCAATACGGTGATAAAACTGATGACTTTTATATGAAAGATAACAAACAGTG
Source organism: Candidatus Shapirobacteria bacterium (assembly GCA_041659325.1). Lineage (NCBI taxonomy): Bacteria > Candidatus Shapironibacteriota > Candidatus Shapirobacteria bacterium. The sequence goes on from JBAZYN010000001.1 coordinate 109,256, forward strand.
TTGGGTTGATGTTCGAAAGTCAATGCGGATTATCGCCGATCATATCCGCTCGGCTGTATTCATCATGGCTGATGGGGTAGAACCATCCAACAAGGAAAGTGGGTATGTTCTTCGACGTCTAATCCGCCGGGCTATTCGTCAAGGTAAGCTCCTGGGTATAGAAAATAACTTTATCGTTGAAATTGCCAAGTCCGTTTTCGACAATCAAAATAACTTTGCCGGCATTTATCCGGAACTTGATTTAAACAAGGATAAAATTTTGCAGGATCTTGAAATCGAAGAGACAAAATTTAGGAAAACGCTCAATAATGGCCTGAGAGAATTAAACAAAATTATCGACCAGAAAAAGCAAATTAGTAGTCAGCAAGCTTTCACCCTATACGAAAGTTTTGGCTTCCCTGTTGAAATGATAAACGAAGAATTATCAAAATATAACCAACAAATAAATATCAACGACTTTCAGAAGCTAAAACAAGCCCACCAGGACAAATCACGCACCCTGTCTGCCGGAAAATTTAAAAGCGGTTTGGCCGACAATTCTAACGTCATTACTCAGTATCACACTGCCACCCACATGCTCCATGCGGCCCTGAGGCTTGTTTTGGGTGACCATGTCCAACAATCTGGTTCCAACATTACCTCAGAGCGTCTGCGCTTTGATTTTACTCATCCGGAAAAATTAAACGAACAACAACTCCTGCATATCTCTGATATTGTTAATCAAAAGATAAACGAATCCCTCCCTGTAACCTGTCAGATAATGCTGTTTTCCGAAGCTCAAAAAATAGGATCATTAGCATTTTTTGGCACCAAGTATCCGGAAAAAGTCTCCGTCTATACCGTTGGCGACTATACCAACTATTTTTCAAGAGAAGTCTGTACCGGCCCCCACGTCAAAAATACTTCCGAACTCGGGATATTTGAGATTATCAAGGAAGAGTCATCGGGATCAGGCAAGAGAAGGATATATGCTGTCCTAAAAATATAGTATCCTTAACCAATGGAAAATCGTTTTTGGCTTATTCTTATCGGTAATTCAACCGCCTGTGCGTCCTTAATTTCCGATGAAAACGGTAAATTCGATGTAGTTTCAATTGGACCAAAGATGAAGTGGAGTCTCGAGGATGATACCTCCATAATTCCCGCCGTCGATCAGTCGCTTTCAATAGCTAGCCAGTCAATAAACTTGCCGGAAGATTCAGAGCCTGGGAACGTCTCTTTTATTATCCCCTCAGATTGGGTGGGTCCCGACGACAAAATATTTCCGGATTACAAGAAGTTATTGTCAGATCTCATCAAAAATCTCAAGTTAAAACCGATGGGGTATATCGCTCACAGCGAAGCCATTATTGAATATCCGACATATAAAGACAATAGTTTTATTCTTCTCCACCTATACGAAGGAGGTTTTTACTGTTCTCTAGTTTATTTTGGAAAAATTAAAAATAGGATTGAAAAAACATACTCTGAAGATTTTCGGCCTGAATTTCTCGAAGCTGTCTTGACAGAAGCAAAAATAGACTCAACTCTGCCACCTCAAATCGTAGTTTTTGGAGAGGTAAACGATCTAATAGAAGAGGCATTAAAAAACTACCCATGGCTCGGTAAAAAAAATATTGAAACATTTCTCCACTCACCGTCAATTCAGGTGCTAAAAGAAAATGAAACGATAAATATTTTCGCCAGATTCATCGTCAGCCAACTCCACTCAAAACTTCCTGATACTGAAAATGAGATAAGTGAACAGAACATTACCGAAACTATCGAAGTCCCTCCAAAGGAAACAGAAGAAGTTGGACCCGAAGATTTGGGCTTTAGCGGCTCTTCAAAAATTATTTCAACACCTGTGGTCGAAAAATTACTTTCCCAGATAGAAGAAACTATTCCATCCCCGTCTTTCCCGGTCATTCGTCCGAAACCAAAATTAAAAATATCATTCCCTCAAATCCATTTCAAATTTAACCGCCTCCTATATATTCTTGCTTTGTCCCCCCTGCTCATTCTTATTCCGGTTATCTTCTCGCGTACCGATGTTGACCTCTTCGTAACTCCATATGTTTTTTCCTTAAAAACTGATGCCGTTCTTGATTCGTCAGTAGACCAGGTAAATCCACAAAAACATATTATTCCCGTAACCAAAAAAACAATCCCCGTCACTACATCTTTGAGCACCAAAACAACCGGTCAAAAAACAATTGGGGAAAAAGCCAAGGGGGAAATTACTGTTTACAATAAATCTGACAAAATCCAAAACATTCCCAAAGGGACCGTGCTGATCGACAAATCCGGTTTGAAATTTGACATTACAAATGCAGTCAGTATCAGCCCCGGCGTTTCTGATCTCGAAAAAGGAGTAATAAATCTTGGGAAGACCAATATTATTGCCACCGCCCAAGATATCGGTCCAGAATATAATATTTCCAAAGGGGCAACCCTTTCGTTCAAGGACACCCCGGAAAGTATTTTAGTCTCAAAGGTAAACGAATCGTTTGCCGGCGGTAGCAAACGTACCATCAACGCCGTCAGTTCAGAAGACAAAAAAACCATCGAAAAAAAAGTTCAGGAAAAAATTGCCCTCTCGGTTGAAGAAAAAATAAACACTGATCTCAGCGGAAATAACAACATCATCAAGGATTCCATTCAAAGTAAAACTAGCCGAATCGAATACAATCGTGAGGTCGGAGAAGAGGCAGAGGAGTTAAAAGCCGATATTAGTGCCACGGTTTCCTTTTTTGTCTTATCAGAAACCGTAAAAAACGAAACAACCTCCTCATTCCTTTCCTCAGACGAAAACTTTTCCAAAGCAGTCTTCGACCCGAAATTATTTAAACTAAACTTCAAAGTTGCAAAAAATGAAACAGACCGATCCACGGGAGTTGCTGAAATCGACGGCAAAGCTCTGCCGATAATCGACCAGGCCGATTTGCGCAATAGTATCAGGGGGAAAAGCAAAGCGGAAGCCGAAAAGATAATAATAGAAAAAATTCCCCGGGCATATAAAATTCATATTAATCACCGCCCGCCGTATATAACATTTTTTAATCTCTTGCCTTTCCGCCAGGAAAATATTAATGTCAAAGTAAACACCGAGTCGTTATGACATATTTGTATATTAAAAAACTTCCATCCCAAAAAAGAACGAAAAAACTGTCAAGACCAAAAAGGAAGTTTTTTGCCATCACTCTTTTTATTTTTGGGATATTTCTTTTTGCTTCTGCCATCCTGCCTATTATCCAATTCCAACTCGAGTATTCCACCAAGTTTAACCAAATTCTAAATCCTCTTTCAACCAAATATTACAACCAATCGGGTAATATTCTTGGCAGCGCGACCGATTTCACCCAATTAGATAACTGGTTTGCCCCAGACTATCAGGGAATCCAAACGACAGTTACCTCGCCGGTTTCACCGGGTAATAGTGTGACCTATTCTATTTCAATCCCAAAATTGAAAATCGACAGAGCCTCAGTTGCTCTTGGTAGTATGGACCTCAAAAAAACCCTTGTCCAATACCCCCAGACTGCTCTCCCTGGACAGCTTGGGAATTCGGTTATTTTCGGCCATTCTGTCCTCCCGCAATTTTTTAATCCAAAGTCTTATATTACAATCTTCTCCACCTTGTTTCGGTTAAAACAGGGAGATGAAATCTATGTTAACTACGACGATATCCAATATAAATATCTGGTTGAGGAAATGTTTGAGGTCCAACCCACAGATCTATCGGTGCTCGAGCAGCGGTTTGACGGAAAGTACCTAACTCTGATTACCTGTAGTCCTCCTGGCACTTATCTTCGGAGGTTAATTATAAAATCCAGGATTGTAGATATTTAATATTTTTTGAAACATGAACATACTAGGAATTGATTACGGTCTAAAAAGAATTGGTTTAGCCATTTCGATTAGCGGTATTATTTCCCCGCTTGCAGTAATTCAAAACGACACAAAGACGCTAATCCAAATTAAAAAAATTATCAACCAAAATCGGGTTGAAAAAATATATATTGGTATCTCTGAGGGTAATTTCGCTGTCAAAACTCACCAGTTTGTTAAATACCTCAAGACCATGATAAACTTACCAATAGAGACGGTTGAAGAAGCAGTTTCGACAATCGAAGCAGACGCAATCTATTTAGCAAATAAGAACAAAAAAAGCGACTACAAAAAAAGCATTGATTCCGTCGCTGCGGCCGTTATCTTAAGAAGAGTTATTGATTAAAGTTATATGATAAAAAATTTAATATCCCCAATCCAGGCATGGTTAATCTCTCAAGGTCGTTGTGTCGGATGTGGTACTCCCTTAAAAAACGGCAAAAGAAAGGATGTTCGGGGCAAGACTACTGTCACCTGCAAGTGTGGTCGAATCTTTATCCACGATACTCCAAGCAATAAATATCGGAGAGCTCTTTTTGAAGAGGTATAGGCCATTACTTAATGAAGAAACTCGTTTTCGTCATAACCGCAATAGTCCTCGCAACCACAGCTACCGCCTCGGGATGGTTTTTTGCAAGCATTAAGCCATATTCACCGTCAGATAGCAAACAAATTAGTTTCGTCATCAACAGAGGAGACGGGTTGGTATCAATCGGTCGTCGGCTTAAGACTCTAAAGATTATCAAAGACAATTACTCCTTTACTCTTTTGGCCTATATTCTGGGGCTTGATAAAAAATTACAAGCCGGAGATTTTCTTGTCTCACCCTCCTTATCCGTCGGAGAGATTATTAAAAAACTCTCGACGGCAGGCACCCACGACTACTGGCTTCAAATAATCGGCGGTATGAGAAACGAGGAAATAGCCGAAAAATTACCCGATAATTTACCTTTTCGCCCAGATGAGTTTTTAAGCTACTCGGCTGATAAACAAGGACATCTTTTCCCCGACAGTTATCTTATTCCTGAAGCCTACTCCCCCGAACAGATCGTCAAACTTATTAGAAAAAATTTTGACACTAATATGATAAAAGCCAAACAGGATGCTACGAGCACCGATATCTCCGAAGAAGATGCCATTATTCTTGCTTCCCTTATTGAAAGAGAAGGCCGATCTCTGGAATCAAAAACATTCATCGCCGGGATTTTATTAAACCGATTGGAAGCCAATATCCCGCTTCAAGTTGATGCCTCAGTTCAATACGCCAGAGATACCAAAAAAATCCCTCAAAAATACTGGGAACCGCTCGCAAAAAGGGACCTCCAAATTATTTCTCCATTCAATACCTACCTAAACAGTGGTCTCCCTCCATCCCCCATATGTAATCCGGGATTTGACTCAATTTTTGCAGTTTTTCATCCCACCCCATCTGATTATCTTTTTTATATCACCGGCAACGACAATAAAATGCATTACGCCAAAACTCTCGACGAACACAACCAAAATATCCGAAACTATCTAAATTAACCAATCCTAGCCTTTAGTATTTATTAGCTTATTCAATACGTCCCACCTTCTTTTTTTCTCCGCTTGCGGAATATCATTAGGGTAAAGATCCGCCGACACCGTCCCTTTCCGGGGGGAATACTTATTAATATACGCTATCTCAAAACCTACCTTCTCACATACACTTTTAGTATTTTCAAAAGCCCTCTCGCTTTCTCCCGGGAAACCCACGATTATATCCGTACTAAACCGAACATCCGCCACCTTCTCCCTTATCTTTGAAACCAATTTCAAATACTCATCGGCCGTATAACCCCGGTTCATTTTTGTCAAAATTTCGTCATCTCCCGACTGCAAAGGTAAGTGAAGCAACCTGTCAATATTTTTATTCTTTGCTATTACCTCAATCAGCTTGTCATCAAAATCCCATGGGTTACTACTAATAAATGAAATCTTGTCGAGCGGTTTCTGTGCAATTTCCGACAATAATTTTGGAAACAAAGTCTTTAATCTGTTTTTCCCCATCGAAACAAATTTATCTGAATCAATCAGGTCTGTTCCGTATGAATTTACATTTTGACCTATCAGCACAATTTCCCTAAAACCGTTTGTGATTGATTTATCAACTTCTTCTAAAATTTCCTGAAAATCTCTGGAAATTTCTTTTCCCCGGGAAGTCGGGACAATACAATACGAACAATAATTATTACATCCTGAACTTATGGGGATCAAAGCTGCCCGATTCTTATCTCTCAGCGGCTCTATTTTGTAGCTGATCTTATCAATTGGTAGAAAACCGGAAACCGCCGGGAAGCGTTTTTGTAAACTCAAAAGGCCCCTACCGTTTTTCTGCCGAACGGACTTCCCGACCAGACAACCGGTCACACATATTTGAATTTTTTTGTCGTACTTTTTGTTCCACTTATTTACCAGATTAATCAGCCCATAGGCCCTATTTTCCGCTGATTCTCGGATAATACATGTGTTTATAAGAACTAAATCGGCCTCTTTCCAATCACTTGCAAGTCTATATCCCTTTTCCCAATAAAAAGCCAAAATCCTCTCCGAGTCCGCACTATTTTGGATACACCCGAAAGTTTTGATAAAAAGGCGTGGATTTATCGGTCGTTTCACCAAAAGATTGTATCACATCCTACGGTACAATTTAGCCCCTCCAATCGTGGCTGCCATCGCCAGTCCGATACCCAAAACCGTAGGAAATGTGGTCCCCGAGGCCGGTAAAGTAGCCGCCCCCCCACTTTCGACTGAATTCCAGTCTACCCCATCGGTTCCCATGGACAGGCTAAAACTAATTGTTGACCCTCCGCTAGCGATTGTCACCTCATGACCTCCGACGGTTAATGGTTCTGTCGGTGTAAATGACCAATTACCGGAGGAGTCAGCATTAATCTGCATAGCATTGCCGTCAATCGTCACCACCACTTCAGCTCCGGGAGTAGCCTCACCCTTGAAAGCCGGTTGTGAACCCGTGTACCACCATTTCGTAATTTGCCTACCCCCCGTTTCCGAATTTCCAATCGATTTAAGATTAAAACCTGATGCAAATGCGTCACTTCTTCCCACAAACACAAAAACCAACAAAATAACAATATACCCAAACACCTGTTTCATAACCTAATACTAGTAGGACACTTTATAAACTTCAAGCATTAATCTGTAAAGACGTGGCGCGCTTTGTCTCTACGCGAAATTTGACAACATACCGCAAAGAATGAGATATTATTTGCATGGATTCAAATAATTCCAATCCCAGTCCACAAAACTCCGACGACACAAGCACCAAATATCAGAATATCCTGGACCAGTATTCCAAACAAATCACCCAAGTACCCGACCTGGATCCAGATTCCGATGATCAAGCAGTTGTAAATCCGGACAGCCTCCTCGGAGCTTCTCCGATAGAGTCTGTTTCGACACCACCTGCAGCTCTACCCACCGTACCTCATGTTTTGGCAACTCCAGTCCCCCCTCCGCCTTTAGACAAACAAGCTTCCCCACTGTCTTCAGATCCTGCTTCCGATAGTCCGCCAACCGCCCCCAACTCGCCGGAAAACATCCCTCCGATTACTCCCGCAAAAGAATCAAATTTTTTTAAAATCCTTTTTTTTGTTTCCCTATTAATATTTTTAGCCGTTACTTCGGCCTTGGCAATTAGTTTTATCAATAGCCCCAAAACCGCTACCGATTCTACAAACCCTAGCGTCCCCGCAGACGTCGGACCTACTAGCACTCCCGGGGTTGAATCCTTCTGCTATCTCAACGACAACAAGTACAAATTAAACGAATCTTTCCCTTCTGCCGATGGCTGCAACACTTGCTCTTGCGGTTTAGACGGGACAATTTCCTGTACCGAAAAAGCCTGTAATGAATAACTTCAAACTACTCATTGACCGCATATCTGTTTGAAGCTATAATACAAAACATTTGGCGAACAGGGTGAAGTATCGCCGATTTTTTATAATATTTTAAAAAACGCGATGGGTTCCGCAAAAAGAATAAATTGGGGTAAAAATTATCCTAACCTTCCGAAGCTTGATTTAATACAAATTCAAAAAGAATCATGGGGCAACTTTCTTGAAAAAGAGCTCAAAGAAACCATCAAATCCATTTCACCAATCACCGACTACACGGGAAACAACTGGAAGCTTGATTTGGGTGATCTGACATTTGATCCTATTACTGTTTCTCCTGAAGTTACCAAGAAAAAAGGTCTCAACTATACCGTCCCCGTTAGGATCAAAGCCACTTTAACCAATAAGAGAACCGGCGACATACGAGAAGAAGACGTTTTCTTTTTAAATCTCCCCACCATGACCCAGGAGGGGACATTTATTATTAACGGTATAGAGCGGGGTGTTATCAACCAATTAGTTCGCTCACCCGGGATCTATTTTACCGGAGAAAACGACGCAGCCACCGGAAAAATACTTTACAATGCAGAAATTCGCCCGGTTCGGGGTTCATGGTTGGAATTTTTTATCGGCAAAAAAGATGTAATTTTTGCCAGGATTGATAGAAAAAAGAAATTTCCCGCCACAATAATTTTAAGAGCCGCCTGCAGCATGTCAGATAAGCAGCTTGTAAGTGAATTTTCCGACTATATCAACCACACAATTCAGGCTGATCCCTCAAAGAATTCCGAAGAAGCAATTCTTGAATTCTATCGTAAATTACGTCCGGGAGAGCCGGTGGTTCTGGAAAACGCCGAGAAATTTTTTCAGGAAAGATTTTTTGACATAAAGACCTATGAACTTGGAAATGTCGGCCGCTATAAAATTAATAAGAAATTCAGGTTTAACTTTGATGACTTAAACAAAGATAACTGGGTTTTACGGAAAGAAGACCTTATCGCCACCATTAAGTATCTTATTCAGCTCCAAAAGGGTGAAGTTACCAGGCTAGACGATATTGACAGTTTAGCAAATCGTCGCCTAAGAAGATGCGGTGAAATAATTTCCCAAGTAGCTATTCGCCCGGCTCTGGCCAGATTTGAAAGAATGGTTAAGGAAAGAATGAGTTTAATTCCCACCAAAGATAAGCCGGTTCCTTCTCAGATGATCAATCCTCAACCCCTTATTTCGTCACTTAATACATTTTTTAGATCAAATCAATTATCGGCAATTCTTGATCAGACTAACCCTCTGGCGGAATTGGATCTCCTAAGAAGGGTAACTGTTGTGGGCGTCGGCGGATTAACCAGAGAGCGTGCTGCCTTCTCTATCCGTGATGTTCACAGTTCTCAATACGGTCGGATCTGTGCCGTTCGTTCCCCGGAAGGCCCGAATATCGGATTAGTTTCCTATTTGGCTTTATATGCCAAAGTCAACAAGTACGGCTTTATTGAAGCTCCGTTCCGAAAAGTAGAAAAAGACAAAAAGGGCTACAAAATTTCTGATTTACCCACCTATCTTGATGCTGATGATGAATACAATACTCATATAACCCATCTTGGAGTCAAAATTACCGATCAAGGTTATATTGGGCAGGATTGGGCCCCGATTAGATATCAGGGTGAATTTATCGAGGGCCCCGCAGATTCGATCGAATACATTGATCTCGTCCCCAATGAAATTGTCGGATCTTCCGCCTCATTAATCCCTTTCGTCGATCACGACGATGCCACCAGGGCACTAATGGGTTCGCACATGCAGACCCAGGCAGTTCCTCTAATCTCAACCGACTCCCCCTATGTCGGTACCGGGATGGAATCAATCATCGCCACCTCAATGGGAAGAACAGTATTAGCCAACCATTCGGGTATAGTTACTTTTGTTGATGGTTCAAAAGTTATCGTTTCGCTTGACAAAAAAGCCGACCAGAATGAAAATAATGATCATAGCGAAATTAGTCGTGATGGAAAGACTGAAACGTACCATGTAGGTAAGTTTGAAAGAACTTCACCGTATGGTACTTGTTACAATCAGCACGTTGTCGTGGACATCGGAGACAAGATTAAAAAAGGTGATTTAGTTATCGACGGTCCCTCAACCAAAAACGGAGAATTATCTATCGGCAAGAACTTATTAGTTGCTTATGCCTCAATCGATGGTCTTGGCTACGAGGATTCTTTACTCATATCAGACCGGCTAGTGAAAGAAGATATCCTCACCAATGTTCAAATATATGAGTACAAAGCAGATGTTGTCGAAACAAAACTCGGATCAGAGGAGCTCACAAAAGATATCCCAAATGTTTCTGAAGTTGAGCTCTCAAAACTGACTGACGATGGAATTGTAATGATTGGCGCCACAGTTGGTCCAAACGATATTCTGGTCGGAAAAGTTGAGCCGAGAGGAGAAAAAGAACTTTCAGCCGAAGAGAGATTATTACGCGCGATTTTCGGTGAAAAGGCCCGAGAAGTGAAAGACACCTCCCTTCGTGTCCCAAACGGTGAAGGCGGAGTGGTCATAAAGGTAGATATCTTGGACAAAATAAACGGTGATGAACTGGACCCGGGCGTAAATAAGGTGGTAAAGGTATATGTCGCTCAAATAAGAAGAATTCAGGAGGGAGACAAAATTGCCGGAAGACATGGAAACAAAGGAGTAATTTCTCGTATTCTTCCCGAATATGATATGCCCAGGCTCGCCGACGGTACTCCCATTGATTTGGTTATGTCACCTCTGTCCGTTATCGCCCGTATGAACTTGGGACAGATTCTCGAAACCACTTTAGCTCATGCCGGATTTAAACTCAACCGTAAATACGATGTTCCGGTTTTCGAAAAATACTCTGAAGATCAAATCGGTAAAGAATTAAGTCAAGCTGGATTAGCCTCAAATGGCAAAATCCAACTTTATGATGGCCGTACCGGCTTAGAATACGATCAACAAAGTGTCGTGGGGATAGGATACATTCTCAAGTTGGTTCACATGGTAGACGACAAAGTTCATTCCCGATCAACCGGTCCTTACTCTCTTGTCACCCAACAACCTCTCGGCGGTAAAGCCAGAATGGGTGGTCAACGACTTGGGGAGATGGAAGTTTGGGCTTTGGAAGCCCACCAAGCTGCCCATACCCTCCAGGAAATGCTTACCATTAAGTCCGACGACATAGAAGGGCGTACCCACGCCTTCCAGTCCATCATCAAAGGAATGCCGATTCCCGAACCGGCCATTCCGGAATCTTTTAAGGTATTAACAAAAGAACTTTCCGGTCTCGGTCTGGACATTTCTCCAGTAGGGCTAAAAGAGCCAGCAATCATCGAAGAGGAAATACCCGCTATTTCACCGAAGCAATCCAAACTACTCGAGGCAAAAGAAGCAAAAAATGAACTGTTAGAAGACGAAAAGGAGGAAAACTAAAATGTTTAAATTCAGAAGTATGATTGACTTTACCGGTTTACAAATTAAGTTAGCCTCACCTGCCGACATTCTGTCCTGGTCAAACGGTGAAGTAACCAAGCCGGAAACCATTAATTATCGAAGTTGGCGTCCCGAAAAAGACGGCCTATTTTGCGAAAAAATATTTGGCCCGAGCCACGATTTCGAATGCTATTGTGGAAAATACAAAAAAATCAGGTTCAAAGGGGTAATTTGCGACAAGTGTGGCGTCGAAGTCACCACCTCAAAAGTCAGGCGTGAACGGATGGGTCATATCTCTCTGGCGGCTCCGGTTGCTCATTTGTGGTATCTTCGAAACACCCCCTCTCCAATCGGCGTAATTCTCGATATTCCCCAAAAAGATCTTGAATCAGTGGTATATTTTACAAAATTTTTAATCACATCAATTAATCCGGATAAAAGAAAAGAAGCCGTCGAGAATCTTGAAGAAAACTCTAAAAAAAGGAAAGAACAAATCAATATTGACTCAAAAAAAGCCACCGAGCTAAAGACCGAACAAAATATCAAAGAAAAGCAGGAACTGGCAAAAAAAATCAAAAACAAAGATCAGCTCTTAATCGCCCAGGAAGAACGAGACGTCAGGCTTAAACAAGATCTTCAAAAAATCGAAAATAAAGCCCAAACAGAAAAAAACAGAATTGATGGTCTGATGAAATTTCTGGAAGACAAAATCCATTCTCTCCAGGTTCTTTCGACTCTGTCGGATGAAGAAAGCTTTTACCTCTCTCAGTTTAAATCAGACATTTTTTACGAGGCCAAAATGGGGGCAGAAGCTGTTCTGGAAGTCTTAAGCCAGATCGATTTGAAAGCAACGGTAAAAAATTTAAAGAAAGAATTAGGTAAAACTACCAGTAAAGTCAAAAAGAAAAAGATCATGCACAAAATCAGGATAATCAACGGTATGATCGACAATAATATCTCTCCATCTTGGATGATAATGACTCAGGTTCCCGTTATTCCGCCGGACCTAAGACCGATGGTTCAGTTAACCGGTGGTAGATTTGCTACCTCAGATTTAAATGATTTATACCGTCGTCTGATAAACAGAAATAACCGGCTCAAAAAATTACTCAAACTTGGTGCGCCGGAAATAATCTTGCGCAATGAAAAGAGAATGCTTCAGGAATCGGTCGATACCCTCATCGACGCCCAAAAAAGCAGTAAAAACAAAAGAAAAAGCACAAAGAGGACTCCACGTTCGCTATCCGACTTATTGCGTGGCAAAAAAGGCCGTTTCCGAAGGAATTTGCTGGGGAAAAGAGTCGATTATTCCGGGCGTTCAGTTATTGTTGTCGGCCCGGAGCTAAAATTAAACGAAGTTGGTCTGCCAAAGGAAATCGCCCTGGAAATGTATCGCCCTTTTGTTCTTCGGGAACTAATGATGACCGGTTTAGCCCCAAATATTAAAAGTGCTAAAAATCTGATAGACCACCGTATCAATGAGGTGTATGATATCCTCGAAAAAGTTACCAAGGGAAGCTATGTTTTGTTAAATCGGGCTCCCACTCTCCATAAACTTTCGATTCAGTCGTTTAGGCCGGTACTTGTCGATGGATTAGCCATAAGGCTACACCCGTGTGTCTGTAAGGCCTTTAATGCCGATTTTGACGGAGATCAAATGGGTGTTCATCTCCCGCTATCTGCTGCTTCCCAGAAAGAGGCGCGGGTATTAATGTTGCCTTCAAGAAACCTGTTAAAACCATCAGACGGTAGTCCCGTATCAGTCCCAACCCAGGAGATGGCGGTTGGTTGTTATTATATAACTTCAGTCCGATCCGAAGATCTGGCAAAACTAGATCGGCAAGATTATGATGGTTTGTCAATTTTGGCAGACGAAAAAGAAGTTTCCTTAGCTTATGAGTCCGGAAAAATCGGTCTCAGAGAATTAATTGCCGTAAGAATCAAGGGTAAATTAATCAGAACTACCTATGGAAGAATCTGGTTCAACAAGATCCTTCCAAAAGAGTTTAGTTTTGTAAATGAAGCAATGGCCGGAAGCAAAGCCGTGAATGACTTAATCGTCAAATCATTGGAAATTGCCGGAAGAATGAGAACTGTAAAGCTAATTGATAGCCTGAAAGATATCGGTTTCAAAGGCTTCACCCTCTCGGGGATCTCCCTCTCCATGGCCGATTGCGGCTACTTACCTGAAAAGGGGGATATTATTTCATCTGCCAACAAACAGGTTTCAGAGATCGAAGATAACTATAAAATGGGTCTTATCAGTAACGAAGAGAAAAAACGGCTCAGTCAAAATGTCTGGATGGAAATTACCGAAGAAATTGCCGAAAAAACATGGGCAACCCTAGATGTTGATTCACCAATCAGAATTGTTTCCGCTGCCGGTATAAAACGTGCTTCCAAGGATCAAATCAAACAGCTGTCGGGTATGAGAGGCTTAATGGTCGATCCTACCGGACGTATCGTTCAATTACCAACCAAATCAAACTTTCGTGAGGGGCTTTCTGTATTTGAGTATGTCACCGGTGCCAGGGGTACTCGTAAAGGTTTGGCTGATACGGCATTAAAAACCGCCGATGCCGGTTACCTAACCAGGAGACTTGTTGATGCTGCCCACGTTGCCATTATCCGTACCGACGATTGCGGTACGGCTAAATTTATTACCATCGAGAGAAACGACAAGGGTAGAGAAAGGTATTTTGGTCGTCGTATTTTGGGTAGAGTTTTAGCCAATGATGTCCTTGATCCAAATGCCAACAAAGTTATCGCCTCGAAAGGGGAGATTGTCAACAACGAGTTGGTTGCCGCAATCGATAAATGTGAAGTTAAATCGATTGACATTCGATCTGCGCTCGAATGCTCAGCCAAAAACGGACTCTGTCAGCAATGTTACGGTTGGGATCTTTCCACCAGGAAACTTGTCGAAGTTGGAGTTCCCGTTGGAGTTATCGCTGCCCAGTCGATTGGTGAGCCTGGTACTCAGCTCACTCTTCGTACCAAACACACCGGAGGAGTTGTCGGAGTCGACGTTACCCAAGGATTGCCCCGTATCCAGGAACTTTTTGAAGTTAGGACACCAAAATTACCCTCACCCTTGGCCGAAATTAGTGGCAAAATAAAAATAAAAGAAAACCTGGATGGATATGAAATGAAATTAACCGGAAAAGACAAAAACAATGTTACCAAGACAATCAACTACGTATTGCCCATAAATGTTACTCTTTTGGTTTCAGACGGTGATCTGGTTGCCCAGGGAGCTCAACTATCATCCGGATCCCTAGATGTTCGGGAAATTATGGATATCAAGGGCATAGAGGCCGCTCAAAGATATCTGATAAACAGCATTCAATCGGTTTACGAATCTCAAGGAATCACAATCCATGATAAGCACATGGAGGTAATCGTCAGAGAGATGAGTGACAAGCTAAAAATAGAAGATCCGGGAGATACCAATTTCATGTATGGTCAGGTTGTAACCAGACCTGCTTATACTATTGCCAACGATAAAGCAAAAAGTGCCAACGGAAAATCGTCAAAGGGTAAAAAGGTCCTGTTGGGGCTAATTCAGTCTGCCCTGTCAACCGGTTCTTGGTTATCGGCTTCTTCTTTTCAGCAAACAACCAACGTTCTTACCGAAGCTTCCCTTCTTGCTGAGGTTGATTGCTTGATTGGTCTAAAGGAAAATGTTATTATCGGACGTCTGATACCAGTCAGTAAACATCAATTAACAAATACATGCCCACCTCAAACCAATTAATCAGGAAAGGAAGGAAAACTCCGACCAAGAAAGTTAAAGCCGGTGCTCTTCGTAATAACTTTAACAGCATAAAGAATAGAAGCGTAAATACATTTAACCCCTTCAAGAAGGGGGTGGTGACAGTCGTCAAAACAATGACACCAAAAAAACCACATTCTGCATTGAGAAAGGTAGCCAGAGTTAAGCTCAGCAACCACAGTAGCGTTACCGCCTATATTCCCGGCATTGGACACAACCTTGCCGAACACGGTATAGTTAGCATCCGAGGCGGCAGAGTCAGGGATTTACCTGGTATCCGATATCATATCGTTCGCGGAAAATTTGATGCTGGTTCTGTCGTTGGCAGACTTCAATCCCGCAGTAAATATGGCGCAAAACGTCCATCGAAAGCTTCCGCCTAATTTATAACTTTAAAAAATTTATAAACTTTCAAACTTTATAACATAAATTATGTCCAGAAAAGGTCAAAGTAAAATAAGAGACATCGTCCCCGACACAAAATATGCCAGTGTTATTGTGGGTAAGCTTATTAATGCTGCCATGAAAGACGGCAAAAAATCAGTCGCCGAAAAACAGGTTTTTAATGCATTGGCGCTTGTCCAAAAAGAAACCGCCACGGCCGATGTTACCACCACCTTTGAACAGGCTCTCGACAATATCAAGCCAAAAGTTGAAGTTCGTCCTCGACGCATCGGTGGCGCTGTGTATCAGGTTCCTACTCCGGTCCGCGGTAACCGCCAGTATTCTCTTGCCCTACGCTGGTTGATAACTGCCTCTCGCGCAAAAGCCAATAAGCAGTATCACACTTTTGCCGAAAAACTTTCGTCAGAAATCCTGCTTGCCCTGAAGAACGAGGGGGTAGCTGTTTCCAAAAGAGTTGAGATAGAAAGAATGGCCGAGGCCAACAAAGCCTTTGCCCACTTACGCTGGTAACCGAAATCGTCTATACTGAAACTAGGATGTCTATTTTTTCTAAAGGTAAAGTTGTTGTCTGGCCAAAATCTCAGAGTCTAGAAATTTACCACGATAAAAAAGAAAACAACACTCTCAGTTTTGATATAAATCTTTGGACCCCCCAAAACGATACCGACCTTCAGCCATTTTCCCTATACGTTCAGCAAAATGGCATTGAATCATGTGTCGTCTTAGTCCCCGACGACGTCGTCTATACCAGGTCATTCATATACGACACCCAAATTTCGCAAATCGATAAAAAAGAAGTCATCGGCTTGGCGGAGGGTTTTATTAAGTTCAAAATAGACCCGTCTTCACTGGAATACAAGCTAGTTCCGGATACCAACAAGACTGTCATTCAAACTACTATATATGATAAATCAAAAGTTGATATTCTCATCTCAAATCTTGAAAAAACAGGCATAAAATCATGTTCTGTCAAAACCATATCGTCCTCAATTTCAAACGCCATCTCGACTTTTTTTGACAAAGAATATTTTATTTTATATCCGCTAAACAACTCAGAATACACCCTGATTTTATCAAAGGCCGGTTCAGTTTATTTAACTTCTAATTTAAAAGGCTCATCTCTTGACATCCAAAAAATTATTAATTATTCGAATCTATATTTTTCTGGTCCGACCACCAAGATATATCTGCCTCAAAACAAAGAAATTGAAATATCCAGTACTACAGAACTCGAGAAAACCCAGTACAACGAAAGTCAGATATCTCAAAATCTTGGAAAGCCTTCAAATTTCCCACTTCCCGTATTGGGAGTAATGATTTCCCAAAGCGAAACAAAGCCTGCTATAATTACCCAGGTAAAAGATATTAGTTCAGGAAAAAACAAAATGGAAAACAAAAAAAACGTCCTCCCAATCATAGCCGTTTTCGTTGTTACTGCCGCCGCCGCCGCAATAATAATTTATTTTATACTTAATCGAAACATCTCGCCTCAGGAAACCGTCGTAGCCGAAGTTACTCCGACTCTCACCCAAAGTGAAATGATTCCGACCGAGACACCCATCCCCACTGTGGCAGAAATTAGTAAAAAATTAAAACTGCAGGTCCTCAACGCCACTTCTATTAGTGGTCAGGCAGCCACCGTCAAGGAGATGTTAACCAAACTAGGTTTTACTGACGTAACTGTTGGCAATAGCAAAGAAACTCTTTCCGGGAACGAAGTCAGAATAAAAACCTCTTTGGAAGGCGTAAAAGAATATTTTGGCCAGAATCTTTCCGGTAAATTCGATGCCGAATATTCATCGGAGCTCAAAGACAGCTCAAATTATGACGTAATTTTTGTTATCGGTGTAGATCTCAGCACCAGCACTGCCTCTGGAGAAACAAGCCCAACACCCACCGAAAAAGTCAGTGTTACGCCCACCACAAAAGCGTCCGTAACTATCACTCCAACTCCTTAAACGATGAAAATACTTGTCACAGGTGGTTTAGGTTTTATCGGTACAAATTTTATTAAATTTTGGCGTAGGAACCATCCTGATGATTTCATAGTCAATCTGGACAAAATCACTTATGCCGCTAACCCCGCAAATCTAGTCGAATTTGAAGATGATCCTCAATATAAATTTGTCAAGGGCGATATCCTTGACACCGAGATTGTTGACAAATTGGTTTTTGACACCGACTTAATAGTTCATTTTGCCGCCGAATCACACGTCGACCGATCAATCGACGACCCCTCTCAGTTTGTTAAAACAAATGTATTGGGGACTTACAACTTACTAAGTTACGCCCAAAAACACGGCCAAAAAAGATTTCACCACATTTCCACCGACGAAGTTTTTGGTTCGATAGGAATAGATTCGCAGGATCAGTTTACCGAAAATACTCCCTATGACCCTAGCAGCCCTTATTCTGCCTCTAAGGCATCTTCGGATCATTTTGTCCGCGCTTTTGCCAAAACTTTTAAGCTCCCGATAACTATTACAAATTGCTCCAACAATTACGGTCCTTTTCAGCACCCGGAAAAATTTATCCCCCGAATGATTACTAACTTGCTTGACGGTAAAAATGTTCCGGTCTACGGCCAAGGTCTAAATTTACGTGATTGGTTGTATGTGCAAGATCATTGTTCAGCCATCGAGACAGTAATTCTTAAGGGAAAAATCGGTGAAACATATTGTGTTGGTGGACTAAAAGGTGGTACCAGGAATATCGACATTGTCAAAACCGTCTTGGAAAAAATGCAATTAGACGAATCAAAAATCGAGTATGTCCCGGACCGACCCGCTCACGATAATTATTCGGTAAACTGGTCAAAAATCAACATTGAATTGGGCTGGTCACCAAAATTTACCCTGGAATCCGGGTTGGCGGCTACCGTCAACTGGTATCAGGAAAATGGAAAATGGTGGCGTACTTCCAAGGCCGAAGCCGAGGAATTTTATAAAAAACTAAATTCCGCCAAATAATGGTTTTTATAGAAACCAAAATATCCGGTCTCTTAATGATTGAGCCAAAAGTGTTTGCCGACTCGCGCGGTTTCTTTTTGGAGTCGTATAGCCAGAAAGTTTTCGCCGATAACGGCATAAATACCATATTTGTTCAGGACAACCACTCCCGATCCTCAAAAAATGTTCTTCGTGGCCTTCATTTTCAAAAACGCCCTTTTGCTCAGGACAAATTAATTAGGGTAACATCGGGCGAAGTGTTCGATGTGGCGGTTGATATCCGCCCCGGCTCTCCGACCTACGGAAAATACGAATCAGCTATCCTCTCAGCCGAAAACCACAAAATGTTTTTAATCCCGGCGGGTTTTGCTCACGGCTTTTGTGTTTTAAGCGAAACTGTAGATTTCTTGTATAAGTGTAGTAACTACTATTCTAAAGAATCTGAGGGGGGAATTGTTTACAACGATCCCGATCTAAATATTCCCTGGCCGGTTGAAAACCCAATCTTGTCAGATAAAGATAAATTATGGCCTTCATTAAAAAACATATGACATTAAAACCAAAAATAATTGGTACCGGCCTTTCTGGCCTAGTTGGATCCCGGGTTGTGGAGTTACTCCAAGATCGTCTCGAATTTGTAGATTTCTCTCTGGAAACCGGTATTAATTTACTGGATCAACAAAATTTATCAACTGCTTTTTCCTCCCACCAAGACGCCACCGCCATTCTTCATTTGGCCGCATTTACAGACACCGGCGCTGCCTGGCTTCAAAGAGGGGATAAGTCTGCTCCTTGTTATCAGGTCAATGTAATTGGTGTCCAAAATCTTTTAGAACTAGCCAAAAAGTATCACAAATATTTTATAAACATATCTACTGATTTTGTCTTTGATGGCACCACCGATGGTAAATATACCGAAGAATCAACTCCCAATCCCATCGAGTGGTATGGCCAAACCAAATATGAAGCCGAAAAGCTAGTTTCCGCTTCAGGGGTCAGCTTCTCCACGGTTCGTTTAGCCTTCCCTTATCGGGCAAAGTTCGAGCCCAAAAAAGATCTTATCCGTAAACTAATCGACAATTTCAAATCGGGGAATTTATACCCCATGTTTACCGACCAAATCACCACTCCGACTTTTATTGACGATATTGCCCTTGCTCTAGGTTACATTTTAGATAATCAGCCAAACGGCATTTTTCATGTAGTTGGCTCTTCTTCCCAAAGCCCCTACCAAATGGCCCAAATGATCGCCGATACTTTTGATTTTGATAAATTATTAGTTAAAGAGGGGAGTCTTGTCGACTTTGTTGCCTCCCAGCCCCCCGATTCCCGCCCCTGGCAAAAAAATCTTTCACTCTCAAATAAAAAAATATCCGATCTAGGTATCAAGATGAAGACTCTTTCCGAAGGTCTTCAAACGTTAAAAACACAACTTTAATTTGGAGATAATCAATAATTAGCTATGACAAACAATACGATTATTTCAACCAATGAAGAAATTATTCAAAAAGTAAATCAGGCTCAAAAAGCCAAAAAATTATGGAAAGAATTGAGTGTTGAGAACAGAAACAAATACTTTAAAAAAATTATTGAATTAATTGTCGAAAATAAGAAAGATTTAGCCACTCTTCAATCAAAAGAAATAGGGATGCCGATTTCTCAGTCTATCGCCGATGTAGAAGATGCTGTTCGTTACTCGCAATGGTATGTTGATTATGTTTTGGAGTATTTATCTCCTCAAAAAACTTACGAAGACGACAAAATTTATCATCAGGTTTTTCACGAACCTTATGGAGTCACCGCTGTTATCACTCCTTGGAACTTTCCAATATCAAACTTTGTTTGGGGAGTCATGCAAAATCTTGTTGTTGGCAATGTAGCTGTTTTTAAGCACTCGGAAGAATGTTCGTTATTTGGCAAGAAGTTAGAAGAAATAGTCTCTCAAGCCAACCTTCCCGAAGGCGTTTTTTCAGAAATTTATGGAAACGGTCAGGTTGGTGATTTTTTAGTTCATCAAAACATCGATTTAATTTGGTTTACCGGCAGTACAAAAGTTGGTCAATCTCTTTACAAAATCGCTGCCGAAAAATTTATCAAAGCGGTTTTTGAGTTGGGGGGTTCCTCCCCTGGAATTATTTTTGCTGATGCAGATGTCGACAATACCCTTGAAACAATTTTTTCAAATCGTTTTTACAATTGTGGTCAAGTTTGTGACGGACTCAAAAGATTGATTGTTCACCAAAGCCGTTATGATGAAATTATCGAAAAACTCAAAAAATTAATTCAAAGTAAAAAAGTTGGCAATGCTCTCGATCCCACCACCGACATTGGGCCTCTGGTTGCCAAGCGCCAACTTGACCTCCTTAAAGAACAATTTCAAGATGCCATCAACAAAGGCGCCAATGTTGAATGTGGCGGAAAAGAAATAGTTAATCTTGACGGATTTTTCTTTGAGCCGACAATATTGACAAATATTTCTCCAAATATGAAAATCTGGCATGAAGAAGTTTTTGGACCAATTCTTCCGGTCGTACCTTTTCAAACCGAAGAAGAAGCTGTTAAGTTGGCCAACGACACCAAATATGGCCTAGGTTCATATATTTTTACCGAAGATAAAGAGTTAGCAAAAAAAATTGCCTCTCAAATTGAAGCCGGTATGGTTGGCATAAATAATGCTTATTATGGCCAACCTGGAAGCCCTTTTGGTGGTCAAAAACTTTCTGGTATGGGTCGTAGCCACGGCACCTTTGGTTTTCACGACTTAACCCAAATCAAAGTTGTCGCCTTTGAAAAATAGTTTTTTTGGTTGTTATAATTCACAAATGACAAAACTAGTCTATATCACTCACCCATCGGTAGAATTGGATAAAAGTAAGCCTCCACACGAGTGGGGACTGTCGGAAAAAGGCTTTGACCAAGCTAAAATACTAATCGAAAAACCGCTCTGGAAAGAAGTTGATGTTATTTATTCAAGCACCGAGCCAAAAGCCGTTCAGGTGGCCCAACTTGCTTCTGAAAAATATCACTCCCCTTGGTTTCAGGATAAAGATCTTGGGGAAGCCGACCGCACCGTCACGCCGTTTTTACCCCAGGAAGAATATATGTCTGCCGTCCAGGAAGCGTATCTGAATCCGGATGACAACATTAGGGGTTGGGAGAGTCATCACCATATGATGAAAAGAAATGTTTCAGTTTTGGAAAAAATAAAAAAAGACTACAAGGGCAAAACAATCGTAATTATCGGCCATGGTGGTGCCGGAACCACTATCAAATGTTATATAAAAGGCATTGAGCCTCAGTTTTCGGAAGATCCAAAACAGACGGGTTGTATCTTTATCGCCGACCTTGATTCAAATGTCATCATTCAGGATTGGCAAAAATACTAATTTTACATGCTAGCATAGGCACATGGACACAGAAGAATGTCAAAAAGTTTCCGTAGCGGGGTTACTTATTCTCAACGGCAAAGCCCTTGTTGTTAGACGGTCGGGCAAAGAAACTTTTCTCCCCGGAGTCTATGAAATACCGGGTGGCAAAGTTGAATTTGGTGAAAAACCGAACCAGAGTATCATAAGAGAATTCCAGGAAGAAGTTAATTTAAAAATTAAACCCTTAATTCCGTTTAGGGTATTTGATTACATATCAAAAGAAGGGAAAAGACAGACAATAGAAATCGTCTATTTAGTTGAATTAGACAATGATACCGCTAATAATTTAAAACTTAGCGACGCACACGATAAATATGAATGGGTAGGCAAAGACTATATTTCAGAGCTAAACTTGTCAGACGAAATAAGGCTCGACTTAGAAGATGGTTTCAGAATTTTTTTTCAAGTCTTCCATCACTAAATTTGCCACTTTAATCCCCTCCCGTACGGCATAATTTGTTCCTCTGTCTTCCGGAAATATTTGAGCAAAGTTCGCAGAATATACTTTGACTTTGTTTAATTCGTAATTCGTAATTGGTAATTGAAAATTAGTTGTTACCACATGCTGGGCGTTTTTAAATCTAAACAAAAATTTTTTAATAATCTTTTTCCTGTCAAACTCGGGATATATCTTTTTCAAATAATCAAAAAATTCGTTATAAACATTTTCGTCACTTTCGGTAAATAACTTATGATCATGAGGTATATATGCTCCCATATAATAAACAAAATCACCCCCATATTGACAATACCCCACAAGGTTAGTGTGTTGGATAAACGCCAAAAAGGGGGACTCAATATCATTGATATTATGCCAATAGTATTGACTCAAATTTTGTTTCGACGTAAATACTACGTTAACCGCCCCCAAATAATCAATTCCTTTTGACGGAATCGTCGATATCACCGCATCGTAATCTTTTATATCCTGCTTCAAATCAGCATGTACAATTTTAGTCTTTGTTTTGATAACTCCACCCATTTTTGTAATTTCTCCTCGCAATCTATCAATAATCAGCCCAAACCCCCCATCCATGTACCCCAATCTTTCTTTCCCGTCGGCATCCTTCGACCCGCCCCGGGTATGAATCCGAGCCCACAACCAGGCCATCGACACTCGCTTGTATTTATCACCAAACTTTCCGACCAAAAGTGGCTTCCAAACTACCTGGTAGGCTCTCTCTCCGCACCACTTTTTCATCCATTTATAAGCCGGGGTTTTCAAATATTTTTTCCACTTAATATCTTTTTGAAGATAAACTGCAGCCAGTCCCATTCTGATTTTGTCAACAATTCCCAAAGGTTTAAATTTTAAAAGATCAATCGGGGTGACAAACGGATACATTTTACCGTCGTAGTAGAGCCCAATCGAGCTTTCATACCACCTTAAGCGGTTAGCCAATCCCAATTCCCGAATCAGTTCTATGATTGATTTGTCGGTTCTAAAGATGTGGTGGTAGGTTTTTTCAAGATAATAATCGTTTATCCTAAAACTGCCCAGTAGTCCACCTAGTTCACATTCCTTTTCGGCCACTGTTACTGAAATTTCATTTTTAGCCAATTCATAGGCCGCAGTTAAACCGGTCAGTCCTCCGCCGATTATCAAAATTTTTTTCTTCATTTTTCTATTTGTAAATTTATTATCTCACTGATATCATATAACGATATTTGTCGTAATGTTTGCCTCAAATCAAAGTAAATGACAATCCGCCGTAAGGCGGGTATTATTTCTTAATACGATATCAGATATATTTAATTTAAGATTAAACAAAAATGGCCGAAGCTATAAAACTAAGTAAAAACAGAGATGTCTCTATGGACAAAGTCAGGAATATTGGGATTATTGCTCATATTGATGGGGGGAAGACAACTACCACTGAACGGATTCTTTTCTATACCGGCAAAATCCACAAAATCGGCTCCGTCGACGAAGGCACCACCACCACCGACTCTATGGTGCAGGAGAGAGAGAGAGGTATCACTATTCAATCGGCCTGCATTACCACTTTTTGGCACGATTATCGTTTCAATATTATCGATACTCCCGGGCACGTTGATTTTACCGCCGAGGTCGAAAGATCTCTTCGCGTTCTCGATGGCGCCATCATGATCTTCGATGGTAATGCCGGTGTCCAGGCCCAATCAGAAACTGTTTGGCGTCAAGCCGGAAAGTACGGCGTACCCCGCCTGGCTTTTATAAACAAAATGGACAAAATTGGTGCCTCCTTTGAAGGTACTCTCAAAAGTATTCATGATAAACTGCATGCCCCCGTTGTTCCGGTGGTCGTACCGATTGGTGAAGAGCATGCTTTTGTCGGCATAATTGACCTCATGAACCAAAAAATGATTGTTTACGACAAAGACGATCAGGGTATGGAATTTACCGTTAAAGACGTCAGCCCTGAGTACAAAGATCTGGTTGCAAAATACAGAAGCCTGATGGTTGAAAAAATTGCCTGCGAAGACGAGGCTCTTATGGAAAAATTCTTAAACGACCAGGAAATTAGCGTCGCCGAATTAAAAGCCACCCTCAGGAAGGCCACCATTGCTCAAAGACTATTTCCGCTCTACTGCGGGGCTGCCTGGAGAAACAAAGGCATCCATCCCATCCTTGATGGCATAGTTGATTATTTACCCTCCCCGCTTGACCTCCCGCCCGTAGAAGGATTTGATATCAATACCCACGAAAAAATACTTCGTAAGCCGATTAAAACTGAATATTTATCCGCTCTTCTTTTTAAGGTTCAGTCCGATGCTCATGTAGGTACTCTTTCTTATGTTCGGGTGTACTCCGGAACCATCAAAACGGGGATGGAGGTCTACAATACCACCAAGCAAAAAACCGAAAGAATAGGACGTATATTGTTAATGCATGCCGACAAAAGAGAAGGTATCGAAGAGGGTTACGCCGGCGAGATTGTTGCCTGTATAGGTTTAAAAGAGTCGACCACCGGGGATACCCTTTGCGACAAAGATCATATTATTTCTCTTTCCCCCATCCAATTTTCTGAACCTGTTATCTCCTTATCGATCGAGCCGGAAACTGCCGACGATCAGGAAAAAATGGGTGCCGCTCTCAACCGCCTGTCGTCTGAAGATCCTACCTTCAGAGTCAGCTACAACCACGAAACCGGTCAAACTATTATTGCCGGTATGGGTGAATTATATTTGGAGATAATAGTTGACCGTTTGCGTCGGGAATTTGGAGTCAATGTTAAAACTGGAGCTCCCCAGGTCGCCTATCGTGAAACAATTAGCCTCAACGCAGAGGGAGAAGGTAAATATATCCATCAATCAGGTGGTCATGGTCAATACGGCCACTGTAAAATCAGGGTTGAGCCAAAAAATCGCAGTGAAGGTATCGAATTTGTGAACGCCGTTAAAGGCGGTGCCATCCCTTCAAACTTTATTCCGGCAATCGAAAAGGGTGTCCGTGAAACTTTACAAAAGGGAATAATTGCCGGTTATCCCTGTACCGATATAAAGGTAACCGTCTACGATGGTACCTATCATGACGTAGACTCTTCAGAAATGTCCTTCAAGCTAGCCGGTTCTTTTGCCATCAAAGACGCTTTTGTCCAAGCCAAGCCCTTAGTCCTAGAACCGATTATGAAGTTCGAGGTGGCCACCCCCTCAGAATTTTTGGGCACGGTCATCGGTGATCTTTCTTCCCGTCGTGGACAAATCATCGGAACTTCTGAGACTTTTGGTTTTACCACTGTAAATGCTTTTATCCCCCTCGAAGAGGTTAGAGGTTATGCTACAGTTATTAGAAGTTTAACCCAGGGCAGGGGATCATTTTATATGGAACCCTCCCACTACGATCCTGTCCCCCGTGATGTTCAGGAGAAGTTGACCACCAAGACTCAAGCCGGTAAATAATTATTAGTTATATATAAAAAATATGGCTTATCCTACCGAGATGTTACGAGAAGCAGTTAAATATTTAAGAGTTCATACTGGTAGATGTTATGACGACCGTGGGGATGAGTGGCCAAGATATGACGATGGTCCTGTTGTTTCAACTGCTGATAGTCTCGCCCGACGTCTTGAAGAACTTGCTGCCCATCCTGATAATTACAGTAAACCTCCAATAATTCAAATAAGTACCCGACCCGGATTTGGATCTACTGCACACTCCCCTCAACAAGCGGTAGAATCTCTAAGGTGTGCGGCAGATGTTATTTCTTCCGTTCTAATAGTAGCAAGCCTCCCAATTCGAAGAGTTCAGTCTTCTCCTCAAGAAATTAATGAAGGCAGATCTCCCTACTTGATTGAAGTTGACCTACGGGAACTATCAATTACAAATCCATAAATGCAAATTTGCTCGATACTCCGCCTTGCAAACGGAAAATTAAGCTGATACAATTCTAAAGCGTTTTAAGCTAAAATTAAAATATTACATATTCGTCCAAAAGACACAAACAAACAAAAAAGGAGACACAATGGCAGCAGATACATATAAAAGGTCCAAGCCGCACGTTAATGTAGGTACTATTGGTCACGTCGACCATGGGAAAACAACCTTAAGTGCAGCAATCGCGAAAGTTCAGGGGAATCCAAAATCATATGCCGATATAGCCAAAGGCGGAACTGTTAGAGATGCCAATAAAATCGTCACTATCGCAATTTCTCATATCGAATACGAAACAGAAAAAAGACACTATGCCCACATTGACTGTCCTGGTCATGCTGATTATGTCAAAAACATGATTACCGGTGCTGCTCAAATGGATGGTGCAATTCTGGTAGTTTCCGCTCCGGACGGCCCAATGCCGCAAACCCGCGAACACGTCCTTTTAGCCAAACAGGTAAACGTCCCCAATCTAGTCGTATTTTTAAATAAAGTCGATTTAGTTTCCGACCCAGAATTTTTAGATTTGGTGGAAATGGAAATCCGCGATCTTTTAACCAAGTACGGCTATCCAGGTAGTGAAATCCCTATTATTCGTGGCTCTGCCCTGAAAGCCCTAAATGGTGATGCCGAAGGTGTTGAGTCCATCAAGAAACTCATGGAAGCTCTCGATACTTATATCCCTGAGCCAAAACGTGAACTGGACAAACCTTTCCTTATGCCTATCGAAGATGTCTTCTCTATCAAAGG
Organism: Candidatus Shapirobacteria bacterium; assembly: GCA_041659325.1. NCBI lineage: Bacteria > Candidatus Shapironibacteriota > Candidatus Shapirobacteria bacterium. The sequence continues at coordinate 136,117 of JBAZYN010000001.1, forward strand.
TAGAGGCACTGTCGCAACCGGTAGAATCGAAAGGGGAATAGTCAAGATCAACGAAGAAGTCGAAATTGTCGGCCTAAGGCCAACCAAGAAGTGTGTTATAACCGGTGTCGAAATGTTTCACAAAATTCTTGATCAGGGGCAAGCTGGCGACAATGTCGGTCTTTTACTCCGCGGTGTTGAAAAAGATGATATCGAAAGAGGGCAAGTATTGGCCAAAGGTGGCACAATTACTCCTCACACAGAATTTAAAGCCCAAGTTCTTTTACTCAAAAAAGAAGAAGGCGGCCGCCACACCCCGGTTTTCACCGGCTATCGTCCTCAAGTCTTTATTAGAACTACCGATGTTACCGGCGATGTCAAATTACCCGAAGGTATGGAAATGGTCATGCCCGGTGACAATGCCAATGTTGTTATTACCCTAATTAAACCGGTTGCTATGGAAGTTGGTTTCCGCTTCGCTATCCGTGAAGGTGGACTTACCGTCGGTGCTGGTTCTATTACAGAAATTATCAAGTAAAAAATGACCAAAGGTAGCCGCATCCGCATTAGACTAAAATCATTTGATCATCGTATCATTGATGAAGCCGCCTCCAAAATAGTTGAGGTTGCGGTTACCGCCGGAGCTCATGTTCAGGGGCCTATTCCTCTTCCTACAGACAGGAAAATTATCACTGTGCTGACTAGTCCCCACACAGACAAAAACGCCCGGGATCATTTCCAGGTGCTTACCCACAAACGCCTTATCGATATCTCCAATACCAGTTTGAGAACTGTCGATAGCCTTCAGCATTTAGATCTTCCCTCCGGCGTTGAAGTAGAAGTTAAGATGTAATTATGATCTCAGGCTTCATTGCAAAAAAAGGTCCCATGACCAGCGTCTTTACTGAAAACGGCAAAAGAATTGGTGTTTCCAAGCTGATTGCCGCTCCTCTCACGGTGACCCAAATAAAAACACCCCAAAAGGATGGTTATCCGGCCATCCAGATTGCCTATGGTTCAAGAAAAAAAATCACCAACAAGGCGGTTTCCTCCAAGATTACAAAATTAAAATTAGATATTACTCCAAAAGGCTTTAAAGAATTTGAAGTGGTATCTGACCAAATTCCTGAAATTGGAAAGGAGATCGCAATCGACTCGGTTTTTTCTGTAGGTGATACGGTAAAAGTGACCGGGGTAACCAAGGGACACGGTTTTTCCGGTGTCATCAAAAGGCACGGTTTCCATCGTCAACCTGTTTCTGGCGGTCAATCTGACAGAGTCAGGGCTCCGGGTTCCATCGGTGCTCAAACCCCCGGCAAAGTTTTAAAAGGAAAAAAGATGCCCGGTCATTTCGGAAACACCCAAAAAAGTGTCCTAAATTTAAAAATAGTATCCATCAATCCAGAAACCTCAGAAATCACCCTAAGTGGCTCTGTTCCCGGTTCTTACAACTCCTGGGTAATTATTTCAAAAAGCTAAACTATGAAAACTCAACTTTACGACATTAACGCAAAACAAATTGGCGAAATAACTTTGCCATCTACCGTTTTTGGCGCCCAAATATCCGAGCAATTAATCTCTAATTCTATCCGGACTTCACTTTCTAACAAAAGAAGCGCATTGGCCAAGACCAAGCATCGGGGAGAAGTTGCCGGAACTACCAAAAAAATGTGGGCTCAAAAAGGTACCGGTCGCGCTCGCCATGGTAGTGCCAAAGCCCCCATTTTTGTCGGTGGCGGAAGTGCTCACGGGCCGAGAGGTGAGCGAAATTTTGACACAAAGGTCAATTCTAAAGCCAGAAAAATGGCTGTTAACTCCATTCTTTCTAAATTCGCAAAAAATAAAAGTATTCTGGTTGTCGAAAAATTAAATACCATTTCTCCAAAAACCAAAGAGGGAATCAAACTAATTACTGGACTTAAAGGCGTTAATGAAGTATTATCAAAAAGTTCAAAAGTGGGGATAATCAGTAGCAAAACACTGGTTAATGTCCGCCGGGCCTTTGGTAACATCCCAAAAGTCCGTCTTTTATCCCTTAAATCGTTGAATGTCCTCGATCTTTCCAATCAAAATTCACTGATTTTTACCAAAAGAGCAATTGAGCAATTAACCAAATAAAATGAACCTATCTAGTCCCAACCATATTATTTTAAAACCGATCACGACCGAAAAATCTCTCAAGGATCAAGCTACCGGGAAATATCTTTTTCAGGTTGATCTGAAAGCCACAAAAAGTCAGATTTCTGCCGCCTTCAAAACCATTTTCGGAATAAGTCCGCAAACAATCAACACTAATAAAATCAAGGGCAAAATCAAAACCGACTGGAAAAAACGTCGCCCGATCCGAAAGCCCGATATTAAAAAAGCCATAATTACTGTAAAAAAAGACCAAAAAATTGAATTATTATCACCTCCAAAAACTAAATAACCCATGAGCTTTCCCCGTTCCTTATTAACTATTAAAAAGAAAATTACCGGCCGTGACTCAAAAGGCCACATTTCCGTCAGACATCGTGGCGGTGGCGAAAAAAGGTATCTAAGGGACATTGATTGGAAAAGGGATCAAATTGACATCAAGGCCAGAGTTATTTCAATCGATTATGATCCCAACCGCACTGCGGACATTGCTCTTTTATCATATACTAATGGTCTTAAATCATACATTTTGGCTACCAGCAAACTCAAGGTAAACGACGTTGTCGTATGTTCCCAAAACGCTCCCATTAAAGAAGGTAACCGTTCGTTTTTGAAAAATATTCCGGTTGGTATTCCTATCCACTGTCTCGAAATCAAACCGGGCAAACCGGCTCAGATGGTAAAAAGTGCCGGTTCTGCTGCCTATATCCAAAGTATAGATGGTGATAAAACCATCGTTAAGCTACCCTCTGGCGAAATCCGAATTTTCCACTCAGAATCCAAAGCCACCATTGGTCAGGTCGGAAATTCCGAACATAATACTCAAAAATTAGTAAAAGCCGGAGATTCTCGTCATCGCGGTATTCGTCCCACAGTTAGGGGTATAGCTCAGAATCCGCATTCCCATCCGCACGGAGGCGGTGAGGGCAGAAGTTCAATTGGTATGAATCCCAAGACTCCATGGGGTCGTCCGGCCATGGGAAAGAAAACCAGAAAACTCAAAAAAGCTTCCAACAAACTAATTATTAAACATCGTAAATAATTTTAATTTTTTAACTTTATAACTTTATAAACTTTTAACTTATTATGTCCCGAAGTTCACGAAAAGGTCCATATATCGACAAAAAGCTTCTCGAAAAAATAGGCAAGCAATCTCTTGCCGGTGAAGCCATAAAAACTTGGGCCAGAAAAAGCCAAATTTCCCCCGAATTTGTCGGTCACAACCTTGCTGTTCACAACGGTAAAAAATTCATTAACGTCCATGTTACCGAAGATATGGTTGGCCACCGTGTTGGTGAATTTTCTCCCACCAGAACCTTTAAAGGCCACGGACGTGTCGTTAAGAGAGTTATAGAAAAGACGTAAAATATGGTTAATCCTATTAAAAATACTAAGCCCCCTGAGGTCGAAAAAGCAGTCGAAAAGCCAGTTGCCCCGATTGTTCGCTATCTTAATAAAAATATCAAGATTTCCCCTCGGAAATTAAGACTACTGGCCAGGACTATCAAAAAAGTAACACCTCAAGTCGCCCTTACTCAGCTTAAGTTTACCAACAGTAAATCAGCCAGAGTACTCTTAAAAGCTGTCCAAACGGTAATTTCTACCGCCAAAAGCAACTATAGCCTAGCTCCCGAAACATTAACATTTGATTCCATCCGTGTTGACGAAGGGCTAAAAATAAAACGTATGGACAAATCTCACGGTTCCCGTTTTTCCCGTGGTTTAATCCAAAAAAGACACAGCCGTCTTGAAATAAAAGTTAAAGTTAAAACCAACTAAAAATATGGGTCAAAAAGTAAATCCTATCGGTTTTAGGCTAGAAACAACCAAGAATAGTCCTGAATGGCAATCTTCCTGGTATGCCGATAAGAAAAAATATTCGGCACTTTTAATTCAGGACAAGGTCATTCGTGATTATCTTCAGAAAAAGTTATATTCAGCCGGTGTCGTTGCTCTAAAAATAGAACGCTCAACCAAAAGACTGAAATTAGTTATTATCGTTAGCCGTCCCGGCTTAGTAATCGGTCGTGGCGGTAAAGAATTAGAAGCGATAAAAAAGGATATCCTTAAGCTGTTGCCAAAAACCAGCGGTAAGCAAAATGTCGAGATTCAGGTCGAAGAATTTAAACACAGTGATTTGTCAGCTAAGCTGATTGGCGAAAAAATTGCCTATCAGTTAACCAAAAGATTACCCTACCGACGGGCCGTATTATCAGCCATGGAAAAATCAATTCAAGCCGGCGCAAAAGGTATCAAAGTTATTTTGTCCGGTCGTATAAACGGTGCCGAAATTAGCCGTCGGGAAAAATTTTCCCAGGGGAAAGTTCCCCTAAGTACAATCCGCGCCAACATTGATTATGCAGAATGTCCCTCATTAACCAGATCGGGTTATATCGGTGTAAAAGTTTATTTGTGTTTATTTTAATATCACTATGTTACAACCAAGCCGAACAAAATATAGAAAAGCTTTCCGTGGTCGAAAACACGGATTATCTCAAGGGTTCCTGGTCTCCTTCGGCGATTACGGCCTAAAATCACTTGAAGCCAGTTGGATTACCGCCAACCAAATTGAATCTGCCCGTCGGGCTATCGCCCATGCCACCAAAAGAAATGGTAAAGTGTGGATTAGAATTTTTCCGGACAAACCATATACCGCTAAAGGTGCCAATTCGATGGGTGCCGGAAAAGGTGACGTCAAAGGCTATGTTTGTGTTGTCAAACCCGGGAGGATAATGTTTGAAGTTTCTGGGTTAACTGAACCTCAGGCCCGCGAAGCTTTACTTTTGGCCTCAGCAAAATTGCCTGTTACTACAAAAATTATAAAAAGAAAATAAACCTGGATTTTATGAAAAAAACTGATAAAATTGCCTACAGGCAGAAAAGCTCCGAAGAGCTCCAAAAAACACTTTCTGACTTAAGGAATAAAATAGTTGAGCTAAAAGCCAAATTTTATTCCGGTAATCAAAAAGATACTTCTGTATTTAAAAAAGTTAAATACGAAATCGCCCTGATTTCAACGGTTCTCCGTCAACAAGAGGGTCAGAAACAAAATGACAAGCAATAATAACAAAAAATTAGGCAAGACATTTATCGGTGAAGTAGTCTCTGATAAAATGAAAAATACCATTGTGATTACAATGGAATACAAAAGTCGTCATCCTTTATACAAAAAAATTGTCAAAAAAAATAAAAAGATTTACGCTGAAAACAATCTCTCGGCTAAAATTGGCGATATCGTAAAGGTCCGGGAAACTCGGCCTTTAAGTAAACTAAAAAGATTTACTACGTTAGAAATCCAGACGAAATAACATGATCCAGCTAAGAAGCACCATCACTGTTGCCGATAATTGTGGAGCTCGTACTGCTCAGATTATTCACATTTACAAGGGTTATTTTCACAAAAAGGGCGGTATCGGTGACATTGTCATGGGCGTGGTCCAGGACTCAATTCCAAACGGTATGGTCAAGGCCAAAGAAAAGATAAAAATGGTAATTGTCAGGACAAAAAAAGAGACAGGTCGTACCGATGGATCGTACATTCGCTTTAGTGATAATGCCGGTGTTATAATTGATTCTCAAAATAACCCCAGAGGGACAAGAATTTTTGGTCCGATAGCCAGGGAAATTAAAGATTTGGGCTTCAACAAAATTGCCTCAATGGCAAAAGAGGTTTATTGAAAAATATGAAAATTCTTAAGGGCGACACAGTCAAAGTTTTAATTGGTAAGGACAAAAACCGTTCCGGTACGGTAGTTGCCAGCTTTCCCCGGAAAACGGCCGTTGTAGTCAAAGGTCTCAACATGTTCAAAAAACACATCAAGGCCTCGCAGGGTAAACCAGGTTCAATTATCGAAAAAGAAAGGGCTCTACAGGTTTCCAAGATAATCCTTGTCTGCCCAAACTGCCAAAAATCCACCCGGGTAGGTTACGAAATCGACAAATCCGGTGATAAATATCGTATTTGTAAAAAGTGCAAGACGATTATCCAAAACAAAGTCATTAAAAAATAATTAAAATGCTAAGAAGTACTTATTTAAAAACAACAAACGAAGCTTTGGTAAAACTCCTGGGAAAAGACAGGAATACCAATTCATTCCCTAAACTTATTAAAGTTGTTATCAACTATCGGGTCACAGAAGGTCGTGAAAGCCAGGAGTCACTTGCAGCCGCCGAAGTCGACCTCTTATCCATTACGGGTCAAAAACCAAAACTTTGTAAAGCCAAAAAATCCGTTGCCACTTTTAAAGTCAGGCAGGGAGATCCATTGGCCCTAAAAGTCACTCTACGCGGTGAAAGAATGTACGATTTTATTGAAAAGCTATTCAACCTTGTTCTGCCCAGGCTCCGTGACTTCAAAGGTATGTCAGCTAATTCTTTTGATGAAAAAGGTAATTACAACTTTGTTATCAAAGATCAAACTTATTTTCCCGAAATAAATCTTGATAAAGTCAATAAAATCAGATCTGTCCAGACTACCATAAGTATTTCTGCCTCTTCAAAAGAAGAGTCAAAAATGTTATTATCCGCCCTAGGGTTTCCGTTCGAAAAAAACTAACATATGGCCACAAAAGCAAAAATTGCACGAGAATCAAAAAAACTTAAGTACAGCTGTCGTCATCATAATAGATGTCAGATCTGTGGTCGTCCACGCGGATTTATTAGATTATTTGGTTTATGCCGCCTTTGCTTTAGAAAAATGGCAAATCAAGGAGTCCTTCCCGGAGTTAAAAGATCCAGTTGGTAAACAAATATGATCATCTCTCTCCCTATCGATTTTTTAATCAGAATCAAAAATGGTTACAAAGCAGGCCGCAAGACAATTACCGGTCCGGCCTCAAAATATTGCGTAGCAATAGCCGATCTTTTGAAAAAACATGGTCTCATATCCGGATATTCAGTCTCAGACGATGCCAAAAAAATAATCACCATCAATCTTGCCTACAACAACAATGAGCCGGCAATTTCAGATGTCAAAATCCACTCCAGGCCCGGGCGAAGAGTCTACGAAAAGTCCATATCCCTTCCCTGGGGTAAAGGTAAACAATCACTTTTTATTATTTCTACCTCAAGCGGTGTTTTTTCTCAAAAGGAAGCCAAGTCAAAAGGTTTAGGCGGAGAAATATTGGCCGAAATTAACTAAATATGTCAAGAATCGGAAGATTACCAATATCAATCCCTGCCGGAGTTACCGTCAACGTTAACTCCAATATTGTCACTGTCTCCGGGACAAAAGGAACATTAACCCTAAAGACTCCTCTCAAAATTGCTATCGACCAAAAAGATGGCCAAGTGGTTGTCTCCCGTCTTTCTGAAGACAAAAAAGTTCGCTCCAACCACGGTTCGATTCGTGCTCATATCAACAACATGATTCAGGGAGTGCAGACTCCCTGGCACAAAGAGCTCTTGATAAAAGGCACTGGTTATAAAGCCGTTTTATCCGGAAACAAGTTGATTGTCAGCGCCGGTTATATTCATCCGGTCGAGGTAATCGCTCCCGAAGGAATCCAATTTCAGGTCTTAGAGGACACCAAGGTTATCGTTACCGGTGCAGACAAAACTATTGTCGGCCAAGTAGCTAGCAACATCAGGAAAATTCGAACCCCCGAACCATACAAGGGTAAAGGAATCCGCTATGTTGATGAATTTATTAAGTTGAAAGCCGGAAAAACAGCCAAAGCCTAAAAAATTATGATCAATCACAACACAAAAATTAGAAGGTTAAATCGAGTCAGGGCAAAGCTCGCCCGAAACGTTGGTATACCCAGACTCTCTGTTTTTCGCAGCAATCAGCATCTTTGGGCCCAGATAATTGACGACAAACACGGTCGGACCATTGTTTCTGCCTCGACGAAATCTCTCAAAAAAATTACCGGTACAAAAACAGAGAAAGCCATTGCTGTCGGGGCTGAGATTGCCAAGCTCGCTATAGAAAAAAAAGTTAACAAGGTTCGCTTTGACAGAGGCTTATACCGATATCACGGTCGGGTCAAATCTCTGGCGGATGAAGCCAGAAAAAACGGACTAAAATTTTAAAGCAAATATGTACCAAGATAAACAAAACAATAGATCAGAGAGATACGAAAAACCAATCAGTGAATTTACCGAAAAAGTCGTCCAGGTTAAAAGGGTATCCAAAAAAACTAAAGGCGGAAATCAGGCGTCATTTACTGCTCTGGTTGTCTCTGGTGACAAAAAATCAAGAGTTGGGGTCGGTTTAGGCAAAGCAAAAAGTGTAGCTGATGCTATTCAAAAAGCCATCCTTCGCGCCAGAAAAACCATGATTACTGTCCCTATTGTCGACGGTACCATATCCAAAGAAGTTCGTCTAAAATTTAAAGGGGCACTTGTCCTTATCCGTCCGGGTAAAAAGGGAAGTGGCATCATCGCCGGCGGCCCTGTCCGTTCGGTTGTAGAATTAGCCGGTGTCAAAGATGTTGTCAGCAAAATTATTGGCTCAAAAAACAAGTCAATAAATGTTTGGGCCACCGTCCAGGCTTTAACCCAATTAGCAAAATAAATATATGGAAATTCGAAATAATTTAACAAAAACAATTGACAAGAGTCTCAAGCGAAGAGGCCGCGGTATCGGTTCTGGTGTCGGTGGCCATACCACTGGCCGTGGTGCCAAAGGAGACAAGTCCCGTGGTCAAACAAAAATAACTTTTGACGGTAGCAAGATCAAAAAAGGTTGGATCAAAAGACTGCCTTTTTTGAGGGGTAAACACAGAACCAACAGAATGAGCCAATATTCTCTCATCACCCTCGAACAGATTGATAAGTGGTTCAAAACAGGAGAGACTGTTGACGCTACCTCAATCTCTAAGAAAGCAAAAATCTCTCAAAGAAAGTTAGGGGCAAGTATCAAGGTGCTTTCCCGTGGTAAGCTAACAAAAACATTAACTTTTAAAGGCCTTAAATTCTCTGAAAAAGCCTTGGCACAAGTTACTTCGTCGGGTGGTAAGATAGATTAATGAATCAATTCGTCAAGTCACTTTCCCTTTATCTCGAAGCCCTAAAAACACCTCTGATTAGGAAAAAAATTCTAATTACCCTCGGTATCCTGATACTTTTTCGATTTATCGCCCACATTCCCGTCCCCGGAGTCAATCTTAGTCTGCTAAAAAGCTTTTTTTCCCAAAATCAACTCCTCTCTCTGCTCGATATATTTTCCGGTGGAACCCTTGCTAATTTCTCTATTGCCGCTCTGGGTTTGAATCCCTACATTAACGCCTCAATTATGCTCCAGCTTCTTTCTATGGTAGTTCCCCAACTCGAAGAATTACAAAAAGAAGGGGAATACGGCCGGGCAAAAATAAATCAATACACCAGGATATTAACCATTCCTCTTTCCATCGTCCAGTCCATAGGTATGTATGGAATTTTAAGATCTCAAAACATTATCCAAAATCTATCTCCGCTAACACTTGTCGCTCTGGTCGCCAGCATGCTAGCCGGCACCATGATAATGATATTTCTTGGAGAAATGATAAATGTCTATGGGGTCGGAAACGGAATATCTATGATCATTTTTGCCGGTATTATTGCCCGTCTTCCGGTTGGTTTGATCCAAACACTAAGCGTTACCGATCTTTCGAATCCTCAAACAGGTCTCAATCTAATTGTTTTTGCCGCACTGGCCGTCGCTTTGGTCTTGGCAATAGTAATGGTTGAAGAAGCCATTTTGAGAATTCCCATCAGTTATGCCAAAAGAGCCCAAACAACTTATCTACCTATCAAGGTCGATACTGCCGGAGTCATGCCTATCATTTTTGCTATGTCCCTTGCTTCTATCCCTTCGCTTTTGGGGCAGTTTTTATCGAAACTTTCAAATTCCGTCATTGCTTCTTTTGGCTCATTAATCGGTAGGATTTTTCAATCCGGCAGTTATGTCCATATATTTTTATACTTCTTTTTAGTAATCGGTTTTACATTTTTCTATACCTCAGTCGTCTTTAAACCAAAAGATATTGCCGATGAATTAAGAAAGTCGGGCGGCTACATGCCCGGCATCCGGCCTGGTCTTGCCACTGAAAAACGTCTCAAGTATCTGATCAACCGGGTGATTGCTATTGGTGCCGTGTTTTTAGGGTTAATCGCTGTTTCCCCCTCAATTGTCCAAAAAATGACAAATATCACCACTCTCACTGTTGGCGGAACCAGCGTTTTAATTGTTGTCTCGGTAGTCATCGAGCTTACCAGAAAAATCGAAAATGTTGTCCAAAGTTACAATTACGACAAACTAACATATTAATCTTCTAAATTTATAACTTTACAAACTAATTTATGTCACTGAACCTCTTCATAATTGGTCCCTCCGGCTGTGGCAAGTCCACCCAGGCTAAATTAATCGCTCAAAAGTACAATCTAACCCATTTTTCCATGGGACAGCTTCTTCGTGACGAAATCGCCTCTGGTTCAAAATTAGGTCTCGATACCAAGGCATCAGTCGATGCCGGTATCCCAACCCCAGACGACATCGTTCTTCCTATTCTTAGTCAAAAATTAATTTCACTTAGCAATCAGAACTTTATTGTCGATGGTTTTCCCCGCCTAATCCAACAGGGTCATTATATTGATCATTTTTTAATAGACAAAGGTCAATCAACTTCTCTCGTTATCCACCTTCTGGTAAATTTCTTAGAAATCCAAAAAAGACGCGAAAAGCTTGGAGTTAGTTTTCAAGACAACACTCGCAGCGACAATACACCGGAGGCAATTGCCAATCGTCAAAAAATTCTGTATGAACAGGGAATTGCCCCCATACTTGATCATTATCGAGTAGCCAACAGATTATATGAAGTCGACGGCAACCGCCCGATAGAGCCAATTTTTGAAGATATCTGTAAAGTTATTGATAATATTAATAGTTAAATATCCAATTTAATTAATGCAAACCGAACCAACCGTAAAAGCCCTGGTAACCGAAGTTCTTCCAAATTCTTTATATCGGGTCAAGTTGCCCGATGACAAGGAAATAGTTGCCTATCTGGCAGGTAAATTAAGAATGCACCATATCCGTGTTATGACAGGGGACACTGTTTCGCTTATCCTTAGCCCCGAAGGCGACAAAGGCCGTATAGTCTATAGGAATTAAATTGAAATTAGTCTTTGATATTCCGCCGAATTTAAGATACAATATCCCCAAGCTTATGAAAGTCCAGTCAAGTATCAAACGCCGCTGCAAAAACTGTAAAGTTGTAATTCGTCGGGGAATTAGGCGCATTATTTGTTCTACAAAAAAACATACCCAAAAACAGGGCTAATCAAAATGAGAATCATCGGTGTAGAAATTCCGGATAACGAAAGGGCAGAAATTGGTTTGACCAGATTCTACGGTATTGGCCGCACCAACATTAAATCACTTGCCAAGTTGGCAAAGATTGATCTTAATACCAGAATCAAAGACCTAAGTCGTGACGATGTTGCTAATTTAATGAAGGCTTTGGAAACTTTTCGTGTCGAGGGTGATCTAAAAAAAGAAATTCGTGAAAGCATTGATCGTCTAAAAGCTATAAAATGTTACCGTGGCATTCGCCATATTGTCGGGCTTCCTGCTCGTGGTCAGCGGACAAAATCCAATGCCCGTACCCGTAAGGGCAAGAAAAAAACAGTCGGTTCACTTACCAAAGAAGCATGGGCAAAAATTGAATCTCAGCAAAAGGCAGCTTCGGTTGCCAAAAACGAATAACATGTTAAATTAATATGGCAAATACAGAAACTAATTCCACCCCCCCAAAAACTACCAAAAAGAAAGTATACAAAAACGTGGCCGAAGGCCGCCTATACGTCAATTCGACTTTCAATAATACCCTGGTAACCATTGCCGATGCCAAGGGAAATACCCTAGCCTGGTCAAGTTCTGGTAACTGCGGCTTTAAGGGAGCCCGAAAATCTACTCCGTACGCCGCTACCACTGCTTTAGAAAAAACTCTTGAAGAAGCCAAAAAATATGGCATCAAGAAATTAGTTGTTTATCTCAAAGGTCCCGGTGTCGGTAGAGACGCTACTCTCCGTTATCTTCGCACCAAAAGGGATTTTGATGTTGAAGAAATTTCCGACGTCACCCCCGTCCCCCATAACGGTCCCCGGCCTCCCAAACAACGCAAAGTTTAACTCTACAAACTTTATAACTTTTTACTTGATAACTTTATAACTAACCCATGAGAATCACACTTAATACAAAATGCCGTCTTTGCCGAACCGAAGGCACCAAACTCTTTATTAAAGGGACCAGATGTATGTCATCTAAGTGCCCAATCGAAAAAAAAGGCGCCGTTCACCCGGGGATGCACGGTCTAAAAAGAGTTAAAAAATCAACCGATTACGGCATTCAACTCCGTGCAAAGCAAAAAGCCAAAAGACTATACGGAATACAAGAAAAACAATTCAGAAATTATTATTTGAAAGCAAAGAAACTGAAAGGTCTTGTCGGAGACAATCTAATTTCGATGATTGAAACCCGATTAGACAATGTTGTTTATTTGGGTGGATTGTCCCAGTCAAGAACCCAGGCAAAACAACTTATTAGTCACAAACATATTCTGGTAAACGGCAAACCATTAAATATTTCTTCATACCTTGTTAGAATCGGTGACATCATTTCAATCGATAAGAGCTCAAAAGTTAAGGACAATCTCCGCCTTGGCGACAAAGACTTCCGCTATCCTTCCTGGCACGATGTAAACAAACAAAACCAATCCATAAAAATCACATCCATGCCCATTCGCGATGAAATAGGCAGTGGGGTAGATGTTAATTTAATAATTGAATATTATTCTAGATAAAAAAGGAGATAATGTGATAGATACAAGTAAATTCAACATAAAGACAGTTAAAACATCCAAGACTTATGGAAAATATGAACTTGGTCCGCTAGTCGGTGGTTTTGGTCACACAATTGGCAACGCTCTCCGAAGAGTCCTTTTGATTACTGTACCGGGTGCTGCTATTACCCGTATTAGAATAGATGATGCTAGCCACCTTTTTGCCACTCTTCCCGGAGTAAAAGAAGACCTGGTCGAAGTTTCACTCAACCTCAAAAAAGTGAAATTTTCATACAAAAAAGAAGAACCGATCAAATTAATTTTGGACAAGAAAGGGCCGGGGGTTGTCACCGCCGCAGATATCTCAGACAATGAATTATGCCAAGTTGCCAATCCAGAGCAAATAATCGCTCATTTGGCCGATTCTAAATCAACTCTGAGAATTGAAATGACCATTGAAAATGGCATTGGTTACACTATGGCCAAGGAGCAAAAAACCGATGTTGTCGGCGAAATAATTCTTGATGCCACTTTCACCCCGGTTTTAAAGTCCAACTACACTGTTGAGCCAACCCGTCTTGGTAAAAAGTCAAACTACGATAAGCTTATTATGGAAATATGGACCGATGGTTCTATCGATCCTCTTCAGGCCTTAAAATTTGCTGCCAAAGATATCATCAACTCTCTCAATCAAATTGTCGACCCCAAAGAATTTGACGAAGAAGTCATAACCTTATCTTCCACTCCCATGAACCAGGGGGTCGACATTTCTGTTGAAGAAATTGAGCTTCCTCTCCGGGTTACCAACGCCCTAAAAAAAGCAGGATTTGCCACCATCGACGTTCTTCTGAAGGCCGGACGGGCTGAAGTCAGTAAATCAAAAAATGTTGGTGAAAAATCATTAAAAATTATTGACGCCTGGTTAAGAGACAAAGGGTTCACCTGGAAATAATCTATGAATCATCGGAAATTCGGTAAAAAACTTGGCAGAAACCACAACCAAAGACAGGCACTGTTCAGATCTCAGGTCAGGAGTTTCTTTACATACGGGAGTATTCAAACTACCGAAACTAAGGCCAAAGCTGTTTCCCCGATAATAGAACATCTTTGTCACATAATGGCTACAGAGCCCCAGTTGATAGCTTCAAGGGAGCTGTACCGTCATTTACAGGACAGAAACGATGTTAATCGGGTTACAAAAATTTTTAAGGAATCGTTTACTGATCAGTCTTCTAACTTTACAAGACTAACTCGAATTAAACGTCGAATCGGAGATGATGCTCTGATTGTAAGATTGTCATTTATCAAACCAGTCTCTTTTGTTGTTGTTCCACCAAAAGTGGAAAAAGCTGAAACTAAAAAGCCAAAAGCAATAAAAGATAAAAAAATAGCCAAAACTAAAGACACCACTATAAAATTAAAGACAGCAAAGGAGCAGAAATGACAAACAAAACCTCAGTGACAAAGGGCAGTCTCGTTAACAGAAAATGGTATTTAGTCGATCTCTCCGGTAAAACTCTGGGGAGGATCTGTACCGAAATTGCCGCTATTCTTATTGGAAAAGACAAAACTACTTTTTCCTATCATCGCGACGATGGTGACTATGTTGTTGCCATAAATGCCAAAGACGTTCAGGTTACGGGCCGCAAACCAAAGCAAAAATTATATCAGCATTATACCGGCTATCATGGAGGTATTAAGGAATTCACCTTTACCGAAATGATGAACAAGGATCCTCGACAGATTATCATGCATGGTGTCAAAGGTATGCTTCCAAAAAACAAACTCCGTGACCGACGTATGACCCGATTAAAGGTTTTTGTTGATGGCGAACACAAATACGCTGATAAAATTTCAAAATAAATATGGTAAAAAAAGCATCCGCAAATACATACACATATGCCGTTGGTAGAAGGAAATCTGCCATCGCCACGGTTAAAGTTTACCCGGGAAAAGGAGACCTTCAGGTCAACACCCAAACAATTGAAAAATATTTTCCGACCCCTACCGAGAAAATTATATATGAAAGACCATTCGCTGCTACTGGCACAATGGGTAAATATCATTTTAGTGCCAAAATATTGGGTGGCGGAAAAAACGGTCAGATAAAATCATTAGTTTTGGCTATTTCCAGAGCCCTGAAAAAAATAGACAATACTTTTACTTCGGTCCTTCGCACCAATGGTCTTCTCACCGTTGACTCACGGGTACGGGAAAGAAGAATGGTCGGTACTGGCGGTAAAGCCAGACGTCAAAAACAGTCTCCCAAGCGGTAAACTGATGTCATTGCGCCTGCCCGCCTTTGGTGGGAGGGGTTTATCTCCGAAGCAATCTGTGTTATTTTAACCTATGACTTTAATCCAAAGTCTCATCTTGTCGGTTATTCAGGGATTTTCTGAATTCCTTCCCATTTCATCATCAGGCCATCTTAATTTGGCCCAACATTATATGGGAGTCAGGCCTTCACTGGCTCTCGACATATTTTTAAACACCGCCACCCTTTTTTCAGTCCTGTATTTTTTTCGGCATCAGCTTTCTTATTTCAAAAATAATCTGCTATACATCATTATCGGTTCTCTCCCTGCCGGCCTGGTTGGAATTCTTTTGAAAACGCAGATTGAAACCATTTTTAGTAACCCGAAACTTCTACCTTTCTTTTTTATGATTACTGCCGGTCTTGTTTTTCTAACAAAATTTGCCAAAGAGAACGGTACCAAAATGGATTTAAGAAAAGCGATAGTTATTGGTCTTTTTCAGGCGTTTGCTATTCTTCCTGGTGTGTCACGTGCCGGTTCAACTATTTTTATCGGGTTAATGATGGGTTTAACAACTCAGGAGGCTTTCAACTATTCTTTTTCGCTATTTATTCCTGCCTCGTTAGGTGCAGTTCTTCTGGGTGCAAAAGAGATTCAAGGCTTAAGTATTCAAACTGGTATTCTCTCCCTGTCGTTCGTAATCACCTTAGTAGTTGGTATTTTTGCTCTGTCGGTTTTAAGAGGATCACTTCTGGCCAAAAAGTTCTGGGTGTTTAGCATTTATATACTCCTACTCGCGTTGATTTCTTTCTTTACCCTCTAGCACTCACCCATTCTTCCGCAAATCCGATCCATTACCAGAGTTTTTACGTTTTGTTCGGTAACCCGTAGTATTTTCCTTTGTTTTTTCTCTTTAACCGACACTTCTTCCTGCTCAACCTGAAAATTTATTATTTCTTCTATTTTCTTATCTATATCCATTTTCACTCAAAAACAAAGATTATCTATTATAAATCATAATGTCTAAATAATTCCGATCACTTTTAATCTGCTTCTTCCACCGCTGATTATTTCAACTCTGGACTTGGCTACCCCTAATTCTTTTGCCACTATTTCGGTGATTGCCATATTAGCTTTATTTTTTGTTGCAATTTTTGTTGTCCAAATTTCCCAATGATTCTCATCACTCTTCTTAATCTGATTCTTGCCCGCTCCTGCCTTTGCCCGTACATATAGCCTCATGCGCTGATTATACCTTAATATTCACAATTATCTACCAAATTAATCAATGTCCCTCCTTTTTTCAAAGGAGGGATTAAGCCTGCCTGCCGGCAGGCAGGGGTAGATTTTGATTTAGGGGGTTTAGAAAATGTTAATCAGTCTTGTAAACGACCTAATATAGAAACACATGAAGCAAAAATTACATATTCCAAACATTCAAAACACCGTTATTACCCCGGCTTTAGTTAAAAATCGGAATTGCGAAAACCTTATCGGCTCAACCCAGGTTCCACTTGGCCTTGCGGGGCCACTTTTGATTACTTTTCAAGACAATATTACCGATACTTACATGTTACCGCTCTCAACTACAGAAGGGGCCCTGGTCGCTTCCGTAAATCGTGGTTGCAAAGCAGTCGGCCTGTCTGGGGGTGTAAGGACATATTTTGAAGACGTTGGCGCCACCCGTGGCCCTCTGTTCCGGGTTAAAAACCTGGCTGAAGCTGCCAATTTAGTCAAATATGTTAGTGATAATCTAAACGATATCGCTCTGGTTGCCCAAAAAAACACTCCGTTTATAAAATTTCAAAAAGAAGAGCATCAAGTTATCGGCAAGAACGTCTTTTTTCGTTTTTATTTCAACACCTCTGAGGCTATGGGTATGAACATGGTCACCCAGGCAACAGAAAAAATTTCCCGATATCTGGAATCAGCGCTCAATATAAAATGTTTGGCCCTATCCGGAAATTTTTGTCAGGACAAAAAACCATCCTTCACTGGTTTTTTATTGGGCCGGGGAAAAAAAGTTTGGGCTGAGGCCATAATTAAAAAATCATCGGTAACAGATATCCTAAAAACAACTCCGAAAGATATTGTCGAAATTGTTCAAAAAAAGTCCCATCTTGGTTCAATTGTTTCCGGGTCTCTTGGATACAATGCTCATTTTGCCAACATCCTTGCCGCCATCTTTTTAGCTACCGGTCAGGATATCGCCCATGTTGTCGAGGGTTCTATGGGCATCACCGATGCCGAAATAGAAGACAACGGAGATCTCTATTTTTCAGTTTACCTTCCCGACATAATGGTGGGTACTGTCGGTGGGGGAACAGGCCTACCAACTCAAAAAGAAGCCTTGGGGATTTTGGGGTTAGACAGACACGAATCTGGTGATTCACTTAAACTTGCTCAAATAATCGCTGCCGGTGTATTGGCAGGCGAACTATCCCTAACCGCCGCCATCGCCGCCGGCCATCTGGCCAAGGCACACGAAAAACTTGGGAGAGGTATCAAAACACAAAAAATTTAACGACTCCGCCTCCTGTTCGTGCTGGCAGGGAACTCAGATGAGCCTTTTGCAATTGCATTTCCAATTCCTCCAAGTGTTCTATCTAATTTCTTTTCTTGTTCTTCGTTAAAATTGGCCTTACCCTCTTGTGTTTTTCTAAAGATCTCGTCTGGAGTAGTAACCTTGCCTTTTCCACCGCCACCCCATGCCACAACCCCCTCGGAGGGATTTAAATCTTGTTTAATATCAACTTCAAGCGGTTTTCTGTCTGAATGATCCAAACCTCCCGATGATATTTCAAAAGCCATATTTTTTCTATGTAGAATATATAACACTAACAGTATAACACTGCATGGTAATTTGCTACAAGTTTATATTTCGAATAACAATAAACCGTAACAAACCAAATCAAATTCAGGAAATAGTATAGAACTCTTAGGAGCTGTAGGCAATCACTTTGTCTTGCCTAGATCAGCTAGGCTTTATGCTCGTTCGAGAACCCGAAACACTTATGTTTTTGTCGGGGTTACTGGATTCGAACCTCAGCCAAAGGCTGATCCGCCTTTGGCGGAAGCAACAGATATGATTATGTTTCTAACATTCCTCCCAAATCCTGACTTATAAAACTTTTCCCGTAAGGCAGCATCTTCTTTGCACAAATATTTTTCAAAATACAAAAGGATAAACGGCATATTTTCCTTTGTAAATTTATTCATCCTTCGATTATGTTCTTCAAGCCTTGTCTTCGGATCTTGACTGGTGCTACCAACATAAATCTTACCGTTCCTTTGGCTCTTTAGAAAGTAAACATAGAACATCGGTCGGGGTTACTGGATTCGAACCAGCAACCTCACGGACCCCATCCGTGCGCGCTAGCCAATTGCGCCAAACCCCGAAGTACCAAGTATTCTACCATTTTATCCATCTATTTCCGACAACGAAAACAATAAGTATTCGTCTTTTCTTCGGTTTTCCTTATTGACTTGATATAGTCGGTGTTGGTATCTTCATATCGGTTAAACATTTTTAAAAAATATGGGACGACATCCAAAAATAGACAAAGCCAAACCAGTCAATAGTAGTTCTTCACTTCAGGGCAAGAAATTTGAAGCCGTAAGGCTCGCCATGGAACAAATCACCAAGGCCTATGGTGATGGTGCCATCATGAAAATGGGAGAAAACAACGCCGATATGAAAATAGAAGTTATTCCCACCGGCTGTCTCCCGTTGGACATTGCTCTGGGTGTTGGCGGTTTACCCCGCGGCCGGATTACCGAAATTTATGGACCGGAAGCATCCGGAAAAACCACTGTCTGTTTACATGTCATTGCCGAGGCCCAAAAGCTTGGAGGCACTGCCGCTTTTATCGATGCCGAGCATGCTCTGGAGCCGACACGAGCCGCCACCATCGGCGTAGATTTAAATAATCTTTTAATCTCTCAACCCGACAATGGTGAACAAGCTCTGGAAATTGTCGAAACCCTAGTCAGGTCCAACGCTGTCGATGTTATTGTCGTCGACTCAGTTGCCGCTTTAGTCCCCAAAGCCGAAATCGAGGGTGAAATGGGTGACTCCATGATGGGGCTTCAAGCCCGGCTTATGTCCCAAGCCCTCAGAAAGCTTACCGGCGCCATCTCTAAATCCAAAACTGTAGTCATCTTTACCAATCAGCTTCGCCAAAAAATCGGCGTAATGTTTGGTAATCCTGAAACCACCACCGGTGGTTTAGCCTTAAAATTTTACGCTTCTGTCAGAATCGATGTTCGAAAAACCGCCAATGTGAAAACCCCCTCCGGAGAGTCCATTGGCTCTCAGCACCGCGCCAGAATTGTTAAAAACAAGATTGCTCCACCGTTTAAAGAAGCCGAGTTCGACATTATGAACACAGAGGGAATTTCTGTATATGGTGGTCTTGTCGATTTGGCCGTTCAATACGGATTAATCACTAAATCAGGTGCCTTTTTCAAAGTCGGTGATCAAAATATCCAAGGTAGGGAAGGGGCAAAACGGTATCTCAAAACCAATCCGACTTTAGCCCAAGACCTAAAAGAAAAAATCTGGGCTATTATCAAAAATCCACCGGACGAATCTTTGTCAAAAAAACCTCTTTCCGAAGATGAGTCGGGCGATTCGGGTGAATAATGCACATTACCTCTATTAAGCCTACCCGATCCTCGACCACTCTAATTCTAGTTTTTAGCAATGGTTCAATCCTGCCATTTTCTTCCGATGATTGGGTTAAGGCTGGCATAAAAAAATTTTCAGAGCTAGACCCCAATTTACTAGATCAAATATATAAAAAATCCGCAGAACACCAGTTAAAGGAATACGCCGTGAGGCAACTGGCCATGCGATCCCTTCCGGAGAAAATAATTAAACAGAAATTAAAACACTATTCCCAAAAATTTTTTCTCTCTGCAAATATCGAAAATTTTTCTGTAGATGTGGAGCCAATTATCACACAAATAATCGCAAATCTTAGGAATCTGAAGCTAATAAACAATTCCGCTTACGCCTCTGGTTATGCCGCCAAAAGCACCCAGAAATCAAAACGGCAGATAATCGCCGAATTAAATCAAAAAGGAATTAGCCCTTTGGACCAAAACCAAGCGGTATTGAATCTAAACGATTTAGAAAAAATCAAAAACTTTCTAAAAAAGAAAGGCTACACAAATGAAAAACTATCCTCGTATGCCCAAAAAAATAAAATAATGGCCGCTCTTTATCGTCGCGGGTTTACAATTTCTGATATAAAGAGTGTGGTTGACGATTTGATCAAAAATGGATAGAATATAAAAGATAATTTTATATCTTTATTTAATTTAATTTTTTTTACTTTTTATAATCCGACAGTACCAAGATGTTTAATTTTTGCCCAACCGAAATCTATTTGAACTTTGCAGATTTTGTCTAACGTTGGTCTGTCCATGTCGTAAAGAGTAGAGAGGGAGGTTTTATGTTTAGTTATTTTCTAACCAAAGTAAGGGGGATCTTTTCATCCGGGTCTAAATCCGAAAAGCCGGAAGCCAAAGTGCCGGCAGTTAAAACAAAAGTCAAGGAAGACACCTCGGTCTTAGCCGACAAAAACAGGGTGGTTTTTGCCCCGCCAAAGACCAACAAACCTCAACCCGCCTCCGTTCCTGTTCAGGACACCCGGGCAACAGATGTTGCCCTGCAAAATGCCAAAAGACTAGAGTCAGAAGCAAAACTCAAGGAAACCGAAATTTTTCAACGTCTATCTTCAATTTCAGAACGAGAGAGATACCTGCTTCAAAAGGAAAAAAACCTGGATTCCCAAACTACCGAAATAAAAACCAGATTGGCAGGTATTGACGATCTCTATAAAAAGCAGTTGGAAAAACTCGAACAAATTTCCGGGCTTGATGTTGAAAAGGCCAAGCAGCTGATATTAAGTAGCACTGAGAAGAGAATGAGTTCTTGGGTTGCCAAAAAAATTGATGAAGCCAGGGACGATCTAAAACAGAGGGAAGATGAACTGGCCAAAGAAATATTGGTAGAAGGCATTCGACACGGAATCACCGAATATGTTGCCGAGTATACAGTTTCCACCATTTCTCTGCCTGATGAAAAAATAAAAGGTAAAATTATCGGTCGTGAAGGCCGAAACATTCGCGCCTTCGAAAAAGAAACCGGAGTAGAGCTTGAATTGGACGAAACCAATGACATCCGTATTTCATCCTTCGACTCCACCCGCCGAGAGATTGCCAGACTATCTCTGGAAAAATTAATCAAAGACGGCCGTATACAACCACTAAGGATCGAACAAATTGTTGCCCAAACCAAGGCCGACATGGACAAGATATTGGTAAATGAAGGTAAAAGAATTTGTCAGGAGGTTGGTGTGTTTAATCTACCTGTTGACTTAATCAAACAAATTGGGAAATATAAATTTAGATTCTCCTATGGTCAAAATCTGGCCAAGCACACAGTTGAAGCCACAAAAATCGCTACTGCTATCGCCTATGAATTAAAGGCCGATATCAACACCGTCCGTCTGGGCGCGCTTCTACATGATATCGGTAAAGTGGTAACCGATCAGGAGGGCACCCACGTTGACCTGGGGATTGACCTTCTCCGTCAGTACAAAATATCAGAAGCAGTAATTAATTGTGTTGCCGAACACCACGAAGACAAAGAATTCTCTTCTGCCGAGTCGGCCATTGTTTATGTCGGTGATGCTGCCTCTGGCACAAGGCCAGGAGCCCGATACGAAGTCCACGAAGAGTATTTGAAGCGAATGAAAAACATCGAGGAAGTTGCCAAATCATTTCCGGGAGTTACTAGCGTTGCCGCCTATCAGGCGGGAAGGGAAGTGGTAGTTATTGTCGAGCCCACTCAGGTAAGCGACTCCGAAGCCACTGTGTTAAGTCAAAATATTGCCGATAAACTCGAGGAAGAGGCCAAATGGGCCGGCCAAATAAAAGTTACCGTTATTCGGGAATTGCGGACAAGTAGCGTCATTGTTGGCAATAAAATCAATAAAAATGCGGTTAAAACAGACTAATGAAACTTGCATTTCGCGGATATTCGGCTAAAATTAGAATAATTATAAATTAACGATAAAACTAATGACCAAAAAAGATCTGATCGAATCAGTCTCACAAAAAGCCAAGTTAAGTAAAAAGGCTGCTAAGCAAGCTGTCGAAACATTTTTGACAGAAATTATGAAAGCTCTTGCAGGTGGTGAAGTTGTAAAACTTTCCGGCTTCGGAACCTTCAAGACAAAAATGTTCAAACCAAAAACCATCAAAGCTATCGGTTCAAAAGAACCAAAGAGAATTGTGGCCCGCAGAATGCCTCGTTACATTCCCGGCACCAAGATCAAGAAGATGGTCAAGTAAGATTTTATTCTTGTTGATTAAAAGCCCCCTGAGCTTGTCGAAGGGGGCTTTTTGGTACAATGGATACATGAATAAAGTTTGTATAGTTTTGGGATATGGCATATTTTTACCGCCGAACCCCGAATACCAATTGTACTTTGAAAAAGCCCTAAAGCTCTGTCTTCAAGCCAAAGCTACATCAATAATAATCTGTGGCGGATGTAGCAACAAAGATCACCCCGGTCTTTCAGAGGCCTCCAGTATTGCGAAATTGTTTACCGATTTGCACCCGGGGATAGAAAAATCAATTATTTGTGAAGACAAGTCCCTTACCACTATCCAAAACCTGGAATTTTCCCACAACAGAATAAAAGCCACTGGCCAAGCCCTGGAGAAAATTACCATAATTTGCGATAGTATTCGGGTTCCAAAAGTTTTTACTTTATCACTGGAGTTGTTTGCAGATATCCTAAATTTTAAATTATCAGAAGAAGATCGTCTAAACATACTTCAGGATATATATCTTGGTCAAGATCCGAATTTGGTTAGAGAAATTTCATTTGTTTATCAAAACCTCGAGGTAAAAGGCATCCCATTATCTCAATCACCCCAAATTGTGTCCTATCAAATCATTTCTTCCATGTGGGAAATGCGTGCCTTAAAATATCCAAAATTGCACCAAAAGTTCATAAACTGGCGGAAAAAGAAGTGGGGAATTAGCTAACAGAATATTTTACCTCCCAATTTTTGCTATCATCAATTAGATGGATTACATAACGTGGCATTATAGCCAAGGTGTCAGGATATACCTTCAGTCCCTGCTGCTTAACCTTAAAAAGGTATCTCACTTTTTTTCTTTGACGTTATTGCTCAAGACCTTATTTTCTCCCTGGAAGAGAATGATTAGTAGCAGTTATTTAGGTTTCAATTTTCAAAAAATGTTTGAAAACCTGACCTTCAACCTCATCTCAGTGTGGGTTGGTTTTTCCGCCAGATTAATCTTAATTTTTATTTGTTTTCTCAGCCTGCTGTTTTTATTGGCCGGTGGGGTAATTGGCTTGCTGATATTCTTAATGTTTCCTTTTTTTGGTTATTCAACCTATATAAATCAAGAAAAACAAAAAAAGCAGTCATTTCAAAATTTAATAAAAAGTACCATTGAAAATCCCGATAAAGCCGGTCTCCTGCTAATCAATTCACTTTTTGGGAATTTTTTTATTCTTCATTTAAGCCTAAATGACGATCTGATAAACCTAATTAGTCAGGCTAAAATTGATCCCCTAAAAACAGACATGCCGTCCCTGTCTTCATTTGAAGACTACTTGAAATCGCTGTTGTCTGGCATAGACCAATTTGAGGATAATTTGAGAACTTTTGGCCTGAACAAAGATGACCTAATAAAAACTGCCCGTTGGTGGGATTTAATCTGCGATAAAAATACCCAAATATCCAAGCAACACGAAAACTTAGGTAAGCCCGGAATTGGAGCAAATCTTTTGGTTGGATATAGTCCAAAACTCGATAAATGTTGCGAAAACCTTAATATAAGCGATCAGCTTTCCCACAGTCTCATCGGTAGGTCTACTCTTGTAAACCGAATAAAAAATGTTATCGAGTCAGGTCGTAATATTATTTTAGTCGGCCAGCCCGGAGTTGGAAAAATGACGGTTGTCTTTGAATTCACTCACAAAGCTATAACCGGACAGCTCGGTAGTTTCTTCGTAAATAAACGCGTGCTAAGGCTTGATTACCAATTAATTCTTTCCCATGGGAGTCTTGAAGAAAAAAGACTCGCCATCAAACAATTATTAATCGAAGCCAAAACAGCCGGCGATATAATCCTCGTCATCAAGGAATTTCATCGTTTAGTTAATTCAGACGCCGGTTACGATTTTATTGATATATTTACAGAAATTTTTGATCATCTAAAAATTCCAGTAATTGCTCTTACCAACAGTGTTGAATATCAACGCTTTATTTCCCGTGATTTCAGAATTAATAAATATTTTGAAATTATCGAGGTTCTCCCTCCAAACAAAGATGAATCATTGGATATAATTTTCTATTCAGCCTGGGATAAAGAAAACACGGGTGGAATAGCCTTCACGACTCAAGCGCTCAAGCAGATCCTGAATGCTTCAGATCGCTATATAACCGACACTCCTTTTCCCGAAAAAGCCATTGAGCTTATTGACGAATTAGCCACAGGTAAAATTTCTTCCGGCCAGTCGCTTGTTACTTTGGAGGATGTCAACGAAGTTATTTCTCAAAAAACCAAAATTCCTCTGGCCCGGTTGACGGAATCAGAGAAAAAACAGCTTTCTGATCTGGAAAATATTATTCATCGGGAGCTAATCAACCAGGAAGCGGCCGTCTCACTCATAGCTAAAAGCTTGCGTAATCGTTCTGTAGGTCTTAAAGACGAAAATAGGCCAATAGGCTCATTTTTATTTTTAGGTCCGACCGGGGTTGGCAAGACACAAACTGCAAAGGTTTTGTCCAAAGTTTATTACGGGCCAGATACCAAAATTTTAAGATTTGATATGGCTGAATATGCCGGCAACGAAGGGATTGCCCGCCTTATTGGATCAATAAGCCAAAATCAACCGGGCGTGCTTACTTCAGCCATAAAAAATAACCCGGCTTCGCTTTTGTTATTCGACGAAATTGAAAAAGCCCCACCTGAAATCATCAACCTATTCTTAACCTTACTGGACGAAGGTTATCTAACAGATGTTTTTGGCCAAAAAATTAAATGCAGTCATTTATTTGTTATCGCCACCTCCAATGCCGGTGCCGAATTTATCAGACAGTCGGTAAACAAGGGAATAAAGGATTACCAGCTCCAAAAAAATGTTCTCGAACATGTTCAGCAAGAAAAAATATTCTCACCCGAGTTTTTAAACCGTTTCGACGGGGT
Organism: Candidatus Shapirobacteria bacterium; assembly: GCA_041659325.1. Taxonomy (NCBI): domain Bacteria; phylum Candidatus Shapironibacteriota; species Candidatus Shapirobacteria bacterium. Next base: position 161,514 of record JBAZYN010000001.1, read on the forward strand.
AGTGGTTTTCGAGCCCTTGTCTCCCAAAAATTTGGTAAAAATCACCAATCTTATGCTCGGCGATCTTCAAAAAAATCTTAATTTACGAAATATTTTTCTTGAATTTGATAATAAAGTCGCAGAAAAGATTGTTGATGAAAACTATGACATGTCTCTTGGGGCCAGACCTATCCGGAGAGTCATCGACCTGGTTCTCTCCGATATTATAAGTCAGGCAATACTAAACAATACAATCAATCTCGGTGACAAGATAATGATTACTACCGGCGCAGAAAAAGACCAATACCTTTGGTCAAAAGTTGAATAATCTACTCAAAGTTAAACACCTAGTTATCTCCAGTTAACGCCGAAAAACTTTCCTGTTAAATTCCCTAAACAAACATATTATATAATCAACCATGGATGAAACAGATATATCAATCCCGTACGGCGCTAATTTTAATCCCGACCATCATGATCGTGTGGCAATCCGGGTAACGGATGGAGCGGTTATGGGATGGGAACAAGTTCCCAAGGATGATAGGCTACCTCCATATGTTCAGCTTTCTAGAGAAGTTAGAACGGTATTAAGTCAATCAGTCGAAAAAAATGGTTGGCCGGAATTGCCAAATAGAATTGAAAGTGTAGAATCTTTGTTTGAAAAAGCCTCTGAAGCTGTAGCCCGGACTTGGCAAGCGGAATTACTGGGGGATAACGGTCTTTTTCAAAATAAATGCATAGAATGGGCTGAAAACATTACCGGGGATTCTTATGAAGCCAAATCCGCACGGGCTCTATTACTTGATGCAGGTCAATTAGAAACTAAGTTACGGATTCGTCAGTTCGGTTCATTAGAATCGATAAAAAGCACTAATCCTGAAATCTGGCGGTGCTTAATTCTGACCTCTTCAGAAAGACAATCAGCAGGGCTAACTTTAGTCCGGCATTGGTTGAAAGCTGTTCCAGAAGAACAAATGAGTCAGTTTGGTATGAGTAAGAACGAACTAAATTTATTTTTAGATATCGCAGGGGTTGTTGGTAAATATATTGATCATGCCTATATTAAACAAATCGAACTGGCCGGGGCACCCGGTGGATCAAGTGTTTCCCCAAATAGAAATATCAAGGGGGCAGAATTTTTATATGACGTCAACGGGAAAGATGGCCCAATCTTACCTTTTATAGATGTTTTTCCCGAAGAGCTTACTCGCCTGGTTGACGGAATAAAAATGTTGGCCGATAAAACGGAATTAATGGTTGACTCCGGTCAATTACCTGCAGATAAATATCAAGGGGCTGCAGATTATTTACGTCAGTTTGCCGATGTATACGCGTCTACAAATACTCGTTCCAAAGTCAATGATGATCCCGAAGAACTCGAAGAAAAAGAGGTAGCCGGGGAATATGAAAGATTAATTGAAAAGGGTTTTAGGCTATTATCCTCTGGTTGTCCGATTGCTTTAATTCCCCAAGGCACCCCGTCACACGCCGGAGAAGCTTATAAAGTTGATTTGGAAATAAGACTTGCTTCTAGAACAGAAGAAACCCAAAAAATAGATGATGAGTTAAAAGAGTTAGTTCCTCACGCCCAAACCCTTGTCGATAGCCATATTGATATTTTAGACAAGCCTTATCGCCTTCCTGATCAGATAATAACCTTCCAGCCTTTCGCTTTCGGCCCCAACACTTTTTGGTACACAAGAGGAGACTCGATAGCAACGAGCGAAGGAGGTGCAATTATTACTCACTCGAATGCAGTTGAAGATGTGGCAAAAACCCAAAATTTACCCGTCCTGGGAAGAGTTTTTAATTACCATCCGGATTCAGCAGAATATTCAAAAGCAGAAATTGTCGAAACAGTGGCCCATGAAATTGCTCATTGTGTTATGGGTACCGATGATAAAAATGTCAATGAAAGGATTGGTCAACTTAGTGAATCAGAAATTGTTGAGGAATTAAAAGCCGAAACTGTCGCTATGAAATTATTATGGGAAACCAAATTAAAAAGTGCTGATAGTCAGACAATAGAACTGCAATTTATGGCCAAAGTAGCCACCCTATGTGATTATCTAAAAAATAAATCAGCCTCATTGGATGATGCTGGCGCTCCATATTACTATTGCGGAGTTGCAATTATTTCCGAATTGCTCAATCAGGGGATTATTGTTGGCGAAGGAGAGGGGTATCGGGTTACTGATTGTAGAAAAGGCTGTGAAGTAATCGCCGCAATGGGGGATAATATCCTGAATAAGTTTTATTTTAATCCTGAAACTAAACCGGAAAATGTTCAAAAATACGTTGTTTCAGACGTTACCTCAAAGACCAATGATAATGATTTCCAAAAATTTTTAAGTGTAATAAAACAATAAATATAAGATGTTTACAGTATAATCGTGTTATATGAAATTATCCATCGGCATCGTCGGCCTGCCAAATGTTGGGAAGTCAACCCTTTTTAACGCCCTTCTGGGGAAACAAGTCGCCGATGCCAGTAATTATCCCTTTTGCACCATCGATCCCAATGTTGGGGTGGTGGCTGTGCCCGACGACAAATTGTCGGTACTTGCGCAAATTGTAAAAACCGACAAAATTGTTCCCGCCGCCGTTGAATTCGTTGATATTGCCGGATTGGTCAAGGGCGCCGGCAACGGTGAAGGGTTGGGGAATAAATTTTTAACCAATATCCGTGAATGCGAAGCTATTTGCCACGTCGTTCGAAACTTTTCCGACCCAAATATTATCCGTGAAGGTTCAGTTGATCCTCAGGGAGATTTTGAAGTAATTTGTACCGAGCTGATTATCAAAGATCTCGAGACAATCGATAAATACATTGATCAAAACAAAAATAATGCAATTGAAAAAAATAGTAAAAAATTTACTCTAGCCCAAAAAATCAAATCCGAATTGGAAAAAGGACTACTGGCCGTTAATTTAGCCTTAAGCGATAAAGAAAAAGACATATTGAAAGAATTTTTCCTCCTAACCGCCAAGCCATATTTTATTGTTGCCAATGTCAACGAAAACATATATAAAAGCATTACCAATTACCGGTTACCAATTACCGATTACCAAAGTGTCATCCCGATTTCTGCCAAAATAGAATTCGAGCTTTCAGAGCTATCCCCGGAAGATCGCGAAAACTATCTTTTGGAATTGGGAGTCAAAAAATCAGGCCTCGAGAGAGTTATCCAAAAAGCATACGAGACTCTTGGCCTCCAGTCATACTACACTGCGGGTATCAAAGAAGCTCGGGCGTGGACAATTTACCAAGGCGCTTCCGCCCCTCAGGCCGCCGGTGCCATCCATACCGATTTTGAAAGGGGCTTTATTATGGCCGAAATTGTATCTTTTGATGATTTTGTAAAATACGGTGGCTGGCAGGGTGCCAAAGATGCCGGCAAGCTCCGCCACGAGGGCAAAGAATACATTATGCACCCCGACGATGTAGTTGAGTTTCGTTTTAATGTTTAAATTAAATATTACTAATACAGAAAATCTTCATCCATACGGAGACGGATTTAATTCTCTTGATCAGATAAAAACTGTCGTAAAACAGAGGATGGAAAGTGGTCTAATACCAATTAGGGGCGCAGCCGTATTTTGGCCAACAGAAAACGGTATAAAAGTTAGAAGGCCTGTTAGGATTTTACCCGATGGTGAAATTGATTTCGCTCATGCCGAATATTTTTAACAAAATTTTGATCATCTCCGGCCCAACCGCCACGGGAAAAACCTCTCTTGCCTGTATTTTGGCCAAAAAATTTAACGGAGAATTAATTTCAGCCGATTCCCGGCAAATTTATCGGGGCTTGGATATTGGTACCGGCAAAGATCATCACAAAGACACGGTTATTCATCTCATAGACATTATCAAGCCAAACGAATCATATTCCGTCGCTCAATATCGGCGGTTAGCTTTGGAAAAAATAAAGGATATCCACTCTCGTGGTAAATTACCAATAGTTGTTGGGGGTACCGGCCTATACATTGATTCGATTGTCAATTACAAAGAAACATTTTCTATAAAACCCAACAATTTCCTAAGATTTTTTTTAAATATATTTCCTTTAAAATTATTGCAATTAACTTTAAGACTTTCCGACTTTAAGACTTTTAGACTTTTAAATAATTCCGACTGCTCCAACCCCCACCGTTTAATCCGCAAGATTGAAATAAGATTGCTTCGTCGTTTCTCTCCTCGCAATGACGTTATCGGAGTCTCCCCTCCTTTTTCAAGGGAGGGGACGGGGGTGGGTTTTGATTTCTTGCATCTTTCCCTTACCGCCCCAAATTCATTTATATTCGAAAAAATTATAAAACGAGTAGGGGACAGACTAAAAAACGGTCTGTTAGAAGAAATCGAAACTCTATTGAAAAAGTACAAATGGACTGATCCCGGGCTAAACACCCTGGCCTACAAAGAATTTGCTCCGCTAAAATCTGGCAAAAATCTTGCCCAATGCATCACCCAATGGCAATCCGATGAGCGCAAGTATGTTCGTCGCCAAAAAACCTGGTTCAAAAAACAACCCAACATCTACTTTATCGATATTACCCAAACTAGCCAAAAACAAATCATCAACATCGCCTCCAAATGGTACAATAAGTCATGAAATCACATCGTGTAGAAATTTCCCTCAAAACCATTCTTTACGTTCTGGTCATCGCCCTTGGCGCCATCCTGGCATGGTACCTACGAGACATAATAATCCTTTTGGTTATCTGTTTTATCTTTATGGAAGCTCTAAACCCAACCATAAATCATTTGCAAAAATATAAAATATCCCGAATATTAGCCATTATATTAGTATACTTTTTTATCCTTGCTCTGGTTGCTGTGGTGGTAGCGGGGGTCTTACCGGCGTTGGTCGAACAGACGGCCAGTTTGGCGGCCGCTCTTCCCGATATTATCAGAAACACCTCTCTGTTTGGCGCTTCAGCTGCAGACATTTCTAACCAATTCAAAATTCTTGAGAGTTTACCTGGCGATATTGCCAAGGCAATAGTTTCCGTATTTTCCAATATCTTTTCTCTATTCCTAACCATGGTTATCACCTTTTACTTGTTACTTGAAAGGGAAAATTTTGACGATTATACTGCGAAATATTTTGGAGAAAAAAACAAGGCAAAAGTCAAGAAAATATTGGTTGATTTAGAGTCAAGACTGGGATCATGGGTAAATGCTGAAATCATCCTGATGGTTATCATCGGAGTAATGTCCTATGTAGGATATCTGATTCTTGGTCTGAATTTTGCCCTACCCTTGGCAATTATTGCTGGTTTTTTGGAGATTGTTCCAAATATCGGCCCAATTGTCTCTACCGCTCTTTCCGCCATCGTAGGTCTGACCATCTCTCCGCTTACTGCCCTCCTCGCCATTGTCTGGGGGATAATCGTACAGCAAACAGAGAATAACTTTATTGTACCTAAAGTCATGAAAACACAAATCGGACTTAACCCATTGGCCACCATCTTCCTTTTGGCAACCGGAGCGAAACTTGGTGGGGTTATGGGGGCTATCCTGGCTGTGCCCATCTATCTGACCATCGACGTTATCTTCAAAGTCCTACGCGACAAACAATAAAACCAAAAACTCCGGACAAACTGTTAAGCCGATTTCTGTTTATGGGTTATCAATCTAGTCTCTTTACCTGGAGCTCCCAAAAACAAGGTACAAACGCCCCAATTTAAGATTTCCACCAGAAGGATGCTCGTTCCACCTCAGTCGACTGCAACCTTTCGGCACAGAAGACGTCCTCGTCTCTATAGCATTGCCTTTAGCTTACGCCAAACCCTAATCTTCGGGTTCTGTGTTTTTTGTGGTTCGGACTTTCCTGCCCCCGCTGTTGCGGGAGCCAAACCCCTCAGTTTCTCCGGAGTTAGTTTATTTTACACTCAAACACTACTGAAGCAAAGCCGCATCAGCAGCAGAAAGAATCTTAAACATCTTTGTTCCGGTTTCCGGATCAACTGCTTCAGCAGCTGGTCTACCGTTTTTAAGCATTACCTTCTTTACCTTGCTTACGTCAACTTCGACTGATTTTCTCGATTTGACGGAATAAAATTTAATAGTTGGCATCTTCTTTCACCTCCTGCGAATTTAATAAATATTTAACGTCCAAGATCAATGTAGTACAAAACTATGATTGCGCCGATAGACAACAGACTCAAGACAAAACTCTTCACCAAATCCTTTTTCAAAAACATAATCTCATTTTGAGTTTGATTCATACCTAAACGCCAGTATAGCACAACAATTCTGCTACAATTAGTCAGGCATGTCAACAGGTTTGTTTATCATCATTTCAATTAACTTTCTCTGGCTAGCGTATCTAACGTTCATTATTTATAAAAAAAATAGCACCAAAACCGTGAATGTTGCCGGCTCTATTGTTCCTCCGGTCGGGACCAAAATAAATTTAATACGATTTAATCCATTCGAAGATTTGGGAGGAGATCAGAGTTTTATTCTTGTCATGTTGGACAACACAAATTCTGGTGTTATTATTACTTCATTGCACAGTCGCGATGTTACGCGAACATACGCAAAGGCCATAAAAAACGGAGAAGGATACAATACTACTCTCTCTAAAGAAGAAAAAATGGCGGTTGTCAAAACCATTAATAATTATTGAAAATTAACCAAAGATGAGTTCAAAACTACTCAAACTATCATTTTATTCGGGGATGGGTCTCATAATTTTCGGTATATCTTATTTTTTATTTTCCTCCTTCCTGCCGACGAATATATCAACAATAAGAAACGATACTCCCGACAATTCCATTACGCCAACTCCCGTTAGCGGCAAAAAAACTGGCTATATTGTTTTTTCCGGTCCCAAAACAGAAATCTGCCCTCTAAACGGAGAAAAGTTTACCAAAGAAGAAAAGGATATCTGGTCGACTCGAAGACCTCTTATGGTCATGATTGAAAATCATGTGGATTCTCGGCCGCAATCCGGGCTTCAGAACGCCGATATAGTTTATGAGGCGGTTGCCGAAGGAGGAATCACCAGATTCATGGGCGTATATTATTGTAATGCTGTTAGAGGTGCTGGAAGTAAATATGATATCGGCCCCGTTCGATCAGCCAGAACTTACTACCTGGATTTGGCCTCCGAATTTTCTGATTATCCTCTTTACGCTCATGTCGGCGGGGCCAATTGCAGTGCTCCTATTGATCCGGCAACTGGACGCCAGGCCGGACCCTGTACCACAAATAAAAAAGCGTTAGCTATTGAACAAATTTCCGATTATGGCTGGAACAACAAAGGGACATGGAGTGATTTAAGTCAGTTTTCCCTTTCTTACAAAGCATGTCGCCGTGAACCGGACCGTACCGGCCAGGTAGTCGCCACCGAACATTCAATGTATTGTTCGACTACTGAATTATGGAATGTTGCCGCCAGTAGGGGATTAACCGATAAAACCACTATCAACAATACTTCATGGAACAAAAATTATAAGCAGTGGTCTTTTACTCAAAAAGACGAGGCCTCCGCCTCCCCATCTGCCGGCCAAATTGCCTTCGACTTCTGGTCAAGCGAAAAAGACTACTCAGTTGTCTGGAAGTATGACAAGAACACTAATTCATATCTGCGGGAAAATGGTGGAAAAGTTCACATCGACTTTAATATTGAAGAACCCCTAAGGGCGAAAAATATTATCGTTCAGCATGTCAAGGAAACCCGCTCTATCGATGAACACGCTCACAATCTATATGCAGTAATCGGTACCGGGACCGGATATCTTTTTCAAAACGGTAATGTTACCGAGTTGGTTTGGTCAAAAGTCAGCCGTAGTTCGAGAACCACTTTCAAAGATAAAACCGGTAAGGAAATCAACTTAATCCCCGGCCAGATATGGGTAGAAATATTACCGTTAAATTCCAAAGTAAATTATGAAGGTCCACAACAGCCTTAAACGTCTCTTTGTCTCTCAAACCAGGCTTAAACTTCTAAATATTTTTTTTTGTTCACCAAAAGAAATTTTTTACGTCCGCCAATTGGTTCGTTTGTCAGAAGAAGAAATAAATTCGGTACGACGTGAGCTAGAAAATCTAAAGTCAGCCGGTATCGTACTTTTCGAATGGCGTGGTAACAGACTCTTTTATTGGGCTAATCCCAATTGTCCACTTTATCTTGACCTATTGGTAATTGCTTCCAAAAATTCCGGTCTCGGTCGAAATCTTTCTGAAAGATCACCAAAATCCGGCTCGATAAAACTACTGCTTTATAGCTACAAGTTTATTTCCCGGGAAGAAAAAAAACCCGACGACATCGACCTTATTGTCATTGGTGATATTTCTATAAGAGAAATAGAAGAACATATCAAAGCAGTAGAATCAGAACACCATCAGGAAATTAACTATATGGTGATGAGCAAAGCTGAATTCCAGATGAGAAAACAAAAAAGAGATCCTTTTTTGATCGACTTTTTTCTAAATTGTCCGGCTGTCATCATTGGTAGCCCACAAGACGTAATCAATACATAAATGGCTAAACTAAGAAAAGTCATTAAAACCGGAAATAGCCTAGCCATTACGATCCCTTCCGGGACAATAAAAGATTTTGGGATCAAAGAAGGAGACCCGGCTTTAGCCAAAATCAACAAAAGTAAGTCATCAATTACATTCGTCTTTTCCGGCCACCCTCGACAACTTTCCCTGATTGACAAAACAAGAGCAAAAGATTAAAAACAAGCAAGTCAAATTCCCATGAGAAATAACACTAATCGAACAATAAAAATTTTTTGGACAATTGTCGGCATGACATTTATCTGTTTATTCCTAAACATGCCCTCGTCGCTTCCGGTAAATATCCACCTCGGTCGTATCAACTGGGAACATACCTTTTATCGGCCCGAGCTAAATTTTAAACTTGGCAGCATAAATATTAAAAAGAATATTGACCTAAGATATGGTCTCGATCTGGCCGGTGGTGCCTCGCTGATTTTCGACATCGACACCACAAAAATCAAAAAAGAAGAAATTGCTCAGGCCCTCGAATCGCTCAAGGGAAACATCGAAAGAAGAGTTAATTTATTCGGTTTGAGCGAAGCCAACATTCAGATATCATCAAAAGGGGGCAACAATCGTCTTACCGTTGATCTGCCTGGTATCGAAAACGTTGACGAAGCTATAAGTTTAATCGGCCAAACTGCGCAACTCATATTTATGGGAGAAAATGAAATCGCCCCGGAAGCGACCGCTACCGCCACTTTTTATGACGTCTTTTCAAAAGACACCGGCTTAAACGGTTCCCATCTGGTCCGATCATCAGTCGAAATCAATTCCACCAACTCCGAGCCGGAAGTAGCCCTGGAATTTAACGGCGAAGGTGCCAAGCTTTTTGAAAAGGCCACGAAAGATTATCTGAACAAAAGAATTGCCATATTTCTCGACGAATATCCGATTACCTTTCCCACCGTCCAAACTATTATTTCTGACGGTCGTGCTGTCATCAGCGGCAGTTTCGACATTAAGTCCGCCAAAGCCTTATCTGCCCAGTTAAATGCAGGAGCACTCCCCGCACCGATAACACTTATTCAGCAAACCAAAATTGGTGCTACTCTCGGCAAGGAATCAATCGACAAGGGTATCAGAGCCGGTATTGTCGGATTAATTATTGTCTCCTTGTTTATGATTGGGAACTATGGTTATTTAGGGTTTATTGCCGACCTTAGTCTGATAATCTATGGTTTATTGACACTTAGTCTCTATCGCTTGATACCAATTACCCTGTCATTTCCGGGGGTTGTCGGTTTTATCTTAAGTGTCGGTATGGCCGTCGATAGCAATATTTTAATTTTTGAAAGAATAAAAGAAGAAACTCGCCGCGGCAAATCGTTTAACACCGCCATGGAATTAGGTTTCGGCCGGGCCTGGGATTCCATAAAAGACGCCAATACCTGTACCATTATAACCGGTCTAATTCTTTTCAACCCTTTTAATTGGAGTTTTCTCAACACCTCTGGTATGGTTAGGGGTTTTGCCGTCACTTTAATTCTAGGCATTTTCATCTCCATGTTCACCGGTGTGTTTATAACCAGAAATTTATTACGTGTTCTTGCCAAAAGAAATGACAACAAATAATCTTATTAACTTTCATACTTTTAAACTTTCGACTTTTAGACTTTTAAACTTTCAGGCTATCCTATGAATATCATGAAATTCCGCCCGATTTTTTATTTAATTTCCGCCCTGCTTATTGGATTGTCCATATTTTCCATTGTTAAGTGGGGTTTCAAAGCCTCCATTGATTTTGCCGGGGGTACTATCTGGGAGATAAGGACTCCAAACATTACCGACCAGTCAAAAATAGAAGAGATCTTTAAGTCAAATGATCTTTCAATAAATTCCATCACCAAATCCGGTGATTCGTATCTCATAAAATTTTCAAATATTGACCAGGAAAAAAAGATCGTATTATCTCAAGCCATTCAAAACATCGACAAAGACGTTACTGATTTGAGATTTGAAACATTGGGCCCCGTCTTGGGCAAAGAACTACTTCAAAAAACAATTGTCGCCATTATACTCTCCTGTTTAGCTTTATTTATTTTCATCGGTCGTCGTTTTAATGATTTTTCATTTGGGATATCCGCCATTCTGGCCATGCTTCATGATAGTTTTATCCTGATTGGTAGCTTTTCCCTATTAGGTCATTTTTTTGGGGCTGAGCTCGATTCCCTGTTTGTAACCGCTCTTTTAACCACTTTGTCTGCTTCGGTTCACGATACGGTAGTAACTTTTGACCGTATCCGTGAGTTAAAACGCCAAAACTACAAACTTGACTGGGTAGACCTAGCCAATCGGGCTGTTTCCGAAGTTATTGTTCGCTCCATCAACAATTCCATGACTATCATTTTTATGCTTTTGTCACTGGTTGTTCTTGGCGGTTCTACCACTCGTTGGTTTTCTATCGCACTTCTGATCGGAGTTATTTGCGGTACCTACTCCTCCACTGCAGTCGCCATCCCCCTGGTTCTGTTTTGGAAAAGAAAAAAGTAATCTTACACTTTGGTTATTTCACTTTCCATTCTTTATCCGGACTTAGAACTCGAACCACCAATTCTTGGTTATTTAACACCGATATCCCGGGAGAAGTAGGGATAAAATCAACCCTGTCTCCCGGTGCCAAGTGAATCCCTCTATAAATCAATTCGCTGTCGATTGGACTACCGCTACCATTAAGAGCTATTCCCTGAAAATTTCTACCAAATCCAACTATGGGCACATTCCCCTCCAGACCCACAGTCATGGCTTCCGACAGATCATATAATCCAATCCTGTTTATGCCTATACTCCCATGATTTATATTAATACTTGCCCTACTCACAACTTCAAAAGTATCAAGTTCTCTAAATCTGCCAGCCAGTATTTCTAACACGTGTGCCATACGTAATAATTATAACACAATTACTGACATTCTCTAATAAAATTAAGCAATATATTCCGTTCATTTAGTTCCGGTTTCTTCTCAACCCTCGTAAATATCGAAAGTAACACCTTACCTACCTCTGGCCCTGGCCTAATTCCCAATATTTCCATCACATCATTACCGTCAACCTTTAGATCCTTTACAGAAAAAGGTTGTTTTTGGACCTCAACAATTCTTTCTTTAAATAGCTCCCATCTCCAGCTTGTCTCCTTTGCCCCACCCCCAATCCTATCTGCCCTTCTCATCGCAATCATTTCATCGATAAAGGGGACAGTTACGTTTCTGATAAATCTTCTTACGGCCTTGTCAGTTTGCGTTTCCTCCACCGTAAACATGTGCCATCTTACCAACCGGAACAACAAATCCAGCTCGTCGTTCGACAGCCTCAATCTTTTCCCAATCCGTACCGCCATTCTTGATCCGACTACCTCGTGGTTGTGAAATGTCCGAGCTTCCCCATGTCCTTTAGCCGCCCCAGGCTTCCCCACATCATGCAGGAGACACGCCAGTCGGGTAATCGGATTAATGCTCTGGCATTGGTCTAAAGTCTTCAAATTATGGTTCCAGACGTCGTCAACGTGGTGGCCCTTTTGAGAAAAATCAATCCCCTCGATTAACTCCGGAATTATTACTTTCAAAATACCAGTATTATTCAATAACCTTATTCCATCAGACGGCTTGCCCGACAAAAGAATTTTAAATAATTCATCTCTTATCCTTTCTCCGGCGATTTTATTAATCAACAGAGCATTTTTTTGTATTGACTGAAAAGTACTCTCCTCGATGATAAATCCGATTTGTGAAGCAATTCTAACCGCCCGCATCATCCTGAGGGCATCTTCCGCGAATCTTTCATCCGGATTCCCGACAGCCCTGACCAACCGATTTTTTAAATCCTCCTGCCCCCCATACATATCAATAATTTTTAAGTCTCCCTTGTCAAAGGGAGATTTAGAGGGATTTAATTGAATTGCCATGGCATTTATCGTAAAATCCCTTCTTTGCAAATCTTCCTCCAGAGTTTTTCCCCATTTTATTTCGTCCGGATGTCGTGCATCAGAATAACCACGTTCAGTTCTAAAAGTTGTGACTTCAAAAATCTCCTTATCTTTTCCGACCACAGAAAAAGTACCAAAAACATTGTTGCAAAAACCATTTTTTGGAAACAATCTACTCATTTCATCCGGGGTCAAGTTAGTTGTAAAGTCCCAATCCTTGACCTCTCTTCCCAACATTAAATCTCTAACAGCTCCGCCGACTATATAAATCTCAGCGCCGTTATCTAAAAATTTATTAATGATTTTCTTAACCTTAAGAGGAATTTCCAAATCCATACCGTATTTTATCCTAAAAGTTATACTTTTGTCCCTCCTTTCTTCAAAGGAGGGATTAAGCTTGCCTGCCGTCATTGCGCCTGCCCTCCTATGGAGGGAGGAGCTTGCGACGAAGCAATCTTAAGGCCTATTCACCTCTGGGAGGAGATCGCCACGTACACTTCGCACCACCCTCGCGATGACGAATTATATTTTCCCCCTCTTTCGTCAAAGAGGGGGTTAGGGGGTGATTTTGATTGTGGATGGGTTTCACCAAAAACCCCCCTTTGATAAATTCAGGGGGGTTTAAGTTACTCTCAATAATTAGGCTTGAGGATTATCAGCAGGTCTCTCGGGTCGAGGTAAAGCCTCTTTAACCGCAATGTTGCGGCCATCCTGATCAGTCCCGTCGAGAGCTTGCATTGCTTTTTGCGCATCGTCTTCGGTTTCGAATTCGACAAAACCGAATCCTTTGCTTCTGCCGGAAAATTTATCTTTGACAACGGTAGCAGATACTATGTTGCCAAATGGGGCAAAGATCGCATTTAGCTGATCTTCAGTTATCGTGAAAGATAGATTCCCCACAAATAATTTTTTTGCCATGGTATTTTTCAATACTCCTTTTACTTTTATTATTAACAAGGAAATAACTCCTTAGCTGCGCGGGCTGGCTTGCCAACACAACCGGGTTAATTATAACAAATTGAGTGTAAAATTGTATATTCCATGCCACAATCAAAGATAATATTAAGTTCAAAACAAATCATTGACGGTCATACTAGCCGCCAGGAATTAGTCACGCTTCTTCTGAAAAACCGTCACGTTAAAAAGGAAAACCTAAATGATTTTCTTCACCCCCCCGTCCCTTCTTTATTTTTGTCCCATGATATTGGAATTTCGCAGAATAACCTAACCAAAGCCGTCGCCAGAATTAAGCATGCGATAAAAAATCAGCAAAATATTATTATTTATGGCGATTACGACGTCGATGGTATCACCGCCACTGCCGTTCTTTGGCAAACTCTTAGCAAACTCGGCGCCAAAGTTATCCCTTTTATTCCCGATCGGGAAAAAGATGGCTATGGTTTCAAAGCCAACTCTCTTCTTAGATTTGAAAAAGAAAAAAATGTTATATTTGACCTCCTGATTGCCGTGGATAATGGAATTTCCGCCAAAAAAGAATTTGATAAATTGCTACCAAAAAAGATTGATCTGATAATCACCGATCACCATGTCGCCCCGTCGGAATTACCTGACTGTTATTCCCTAATCCATTCTGTCAAAGTATCCGGTTGCGGTCTCTCGTACCTTCTCGCCCGCGAGTTTGAACCTTGCGCCGATCTGGGTCTTGTTGCCCTCGGCACTGTTGCTGATTGTTTACCCCTAGTTGGGATTAATCGGAGTTTTGTCGTCCATGGGCTCAAAGCCATCAATACCAGTCCATCTTTCGGGATTAAAAAACTAGTCGAGATAAGTGGTGTTAAACAAAACATAGTCTCGGCCTTTGAATTGGGTTACCTTCTCGGACCCCGTATAAATGCAATAGGTCGCCTGGCAAACCCCACCGATGCTCTCCGCCTGCTCTGCAGTACCAATTCCCAAATGGCATCAAAATATGCCCATGTTTTGGATGGTTTTAACAAAGATCGCCAGGAGCTCCAACAGGAACATATGGACTCAGCCGAAAAACACTTCCTCCCCTCAAAAGATAAGCTGATTTTTGCCGCTAATCCCGATTTTCACCCGGGGGTAATTGGTCTGATCGCCGGTAGGTTAACTGAAAAATATTACCTGCCCTCAATTGTCATTAGTGTTGGGCAAGATATCTCAAAAGGTTCCTGCCGTTCTATCCCGGAATTAAACATCATTGAAATGTTGTCCAAGCTAAGTAACATTTTTCTAGACTATGGCGGTCATACCCTTGCCGCCGGCTTCACCATCCGCAGTTCAAAGATCAAAACTTTACAAACAAAGTTAACCAAAATCATTAACAAAACTTTATCAGGTATTAATCTTCAACCCTCAATCCAAGTTGACGCCGAAATGAAGTTATCGGCGGTTAAACAGGAAAATATAAAAGCTATTACCTTACTTGAACCTTTTGGAATTGGCAATTCTGAACCGTTATTTTTATTCAAAGGTGTCACTATCTCCGAGAAGCAAACAATAGGTAGCTCCAACAACCACCTAAAACTAAAACTCGATGACCCGGGTACCACCAAGAAAGAAAATATCGCTACCGACGCAATAGCATTCAAAAAAGGTCATCTTGGTAAGCAGCTAGAAATCGGAAACAAGGTTGACATTATTGCCTCCCTCTCTCTAAATACCTGGAATAACATCACCACCCCTCAGTTAATTATTAAGGAGATAATTCTCGACCCTAAGTTTAAAATTTATCATAGTCATCGTACCGAGCCATATTTCAGTTTCCTCAATAACGGCCAAAAAACCATCGAAGGCAGGCTCAAAAAAGAGAAATATGCTCGTATTAAACCCGGCGACCATATTGTTGTTAGCAACAACGAAGAAACAGACCACCTCGAAGTTATTGTCTTAAAAGTTACAAACTACTTATCTTTTAGAGAGATGCTGTCAAAAGAACCGCTTAAAGAAATCTTACCAAATGTCGATTCAATCGCCAAAGGTATAAAAATATATCAAAAATTTTATACCCCAAAACAGGAAAAAGAATTTGGTGTTGTCGCCATTGAAGTCAGATTAATATCCACTATAGCGCCGTAGTATAAAATCAAACCATGATATTTGTTTTGGTATTAATAATTATTGTTTCTTGGCTAATAGGCTTTATCGTCCTAAACGATTTTTCCGTGCCATCAATTTCTGTTAAAGCAAAGCGAATTTTATTTGTCTTTCCTCATCCTGACGACGAAATTAGTGTTGGCGGGCTAATAAAACATGTGGCCATACATTACGGCTTCGTTTCCCTGGCAATATTGACTCGGGGTGAACGCGGTACTACCGATGGCCATCTTTGTGAGCAGTTAAAAATAATAAGGCGCGAGGAAATGTTAAAATCAGCCGAAAACTTAAGCGTTACCAAATTAATACACAAAGATTTTGGTGATGGAAAACTTGCCCAAAAGAAATTATTTTTGTCCAAATATTTACATAAATTAATAGACCGCGTAAAACCGGATTTAGTAATAACATACGACCTATCGGGTCTCTACGGTCACGAAGATCACATGGTAGTATCCGAAATCGTCACTAAATTACTCCACAATAATTTCCCCAAAATCGATCTGTGGTATACCACCAGACCGCAAAAAGTGATTCAAATGGCAAGGCTACCGGAACATATGGCAAAAGACTTAAGTTTTAAAACAAAGCGGTCCTTGCCCACCCATAAATTTTTCATAGGCTTAAATTTTATTTACAAAATAAAATCGATATTGAGTCATAACAGCCAAAAACAGTCGTTCAGAAACCCTCTCCCCAAGTTAATTCCTTTGTGGTTTGTTGTTTCCACTCAGCTTTTCGAATATTACTTCGTCACTTCAGCAAACAAGAAATAAACGATTCAAAATACTATTTCGTCAAAAAACTCTCTCTGATCAAATAAAACTTTTTGATACTAACAGACCATTTAACTTTATTATTTTTTACAGTAAAATACTCCCAGAGGCGCTTGAGTCCGACCAACACCGGACAAGCCGAGGGAAGAAAAGCTAATCACTTATTAGAACCCTCCGGAAATCCAACCGTAAAATGGGAATAAGTGTGTCGTATTTGCGGAGCACGAGAATGGCCAAAGAATTTTCAAGTCCCGCAAATGCGGGATTTTTTTATATTATTAATAAACAAAAAAAATTATGAAAAGGTCATATATAAAAGAATGTCTGAAAAAAGTCGGTGAAAAAGTCCTATTAAAAGGTTGGATCAGTAACATCAGAGACCATGGGCAATTGATTTTTATTGACCTTCGGGACTGGACTGGTATTGCACAAGTTGTCGTAAACAGGGAAGAATCACCAGAAAATCATAAACTAGCAACCGATTTAGGAAAAGAATGGGTCGTAGAGATAGAAGGTGAAGTCAAAACCAGAGATCAAAAAGTTATTAACAAAAACTCAGAAACGGGAAATATCGAAATTAAATGTGAAAAAATTAGCGTCCTAACCAAAAGCGAAGTTGTACCTTTTCCACTCGACACGGAGGGAGTGGACATTGATGAATCCGTCAGGTTAAAATACAGATTTCTTGATTTAAGAAGACCAAGATTAAGCCGAATAATCCAGAAAAAGCACAAGTATATCTTGGCGATAAGAAATTGGATGGATAAAAACGGTTTTACCGAAGTAATTACTCCGTTATTAACTAGCACCTCCCCCGAAGGAGCCCGGGATTTTTTGGTCCCCTCACGAATTCACAAAGGTAAATTTTTCGTTTTGCCCCAAGCACCACAGCAATTTAAACAGTTACTCATGGTGGCAGGTGTTGATCGATATTTCCAAATCGCCCCATGTGCACGGGACGAAGATCCCAGGGCTGACCGTCATGCTGGTGTTTTTTACCAAATAGATATCGAAATGAGCTTCCCCACCATAGATGAGATTTTCGATGTTGCCGAAAGACTAATGAAAGACACCTACGCAGTAGTTGCCCCTGATAAAAAAATCGCTTCTTGCCCTTTCCCCAGGATCACTTACAAACAGGCTATGGAAAAATATGGCAGCGATAAACCGGACACCAGATTTGGATTGGAATTAAAAGATGTTACGAAATTACTGAAAGGAAAGAGTGAATTTAGTGTTTTTAACAACGCTAGCGTAATCAAATGTATAGTGGCCGACGGTGGTGGGGGATTCTCAAAAACCCAAATTGAAAAGTTGGAACTCCTAGCCAAAGAAAAAGGTGCCAAAGGCCTGGCCTATGCCAAAGTTACCGAATCAAGTTTAGATATTGGTGTCTCCAGATTTTTTAGTCAAGATTTACAAAAAGAGCTAATTACCAATCTTGCGGCAAAGTCGGGGGATTTAATTCTTTTTATTGCCGACGAGTTATCAGTTGCCAACAAGGTATTAGGTTCATTAAGAAATCATTTGGGAGATATCCTGGGTCTAAAAGATCCAAATATTTTATCGTTTGCCTGGGTTACAGGATTCCCTTTTTACGAAATAAACGGCGAAGGGAAACTCGATTTTGGCCACAACCCATTCTCAATGCCAAAAGGCGGAAGGCAGGCACTTGATACAATGCCACCTCTGGAAATAGAATCGTACCAGTACGATTTAACCCTAAACGGCTTTGAACTCGCCTCTGGTTCAATCCGCAATCATGAACCGGAAACTCTGATAAAAGCTTTTGAAAAAATCGGTTATGGTAGAGAGGAAATATTGAGGAAATTTGGAGGCATGTACAACGCTTTTCATTATGGAGCCCCTCCGCATGGCGGTTGGGCAATCGGCCTCGACCGGTTATTGATGATTTTACTAGACGAATCAAACATTCGCGATGTTTACGCCTTTCCTCTAAATTCCAACGGGATTGATCTTTTAATGAATGCTCCGGGTGAGGTAGACAAAAAACAACTTGACGATGTTGGGTTAATATTAAAACCTAGCGTTTAAAAATGAACACGGTTCCCCAAATTTCTCTTTACGACAAACTAATAAGTTATCTCAAAGAAAAATCAGTTAATTTTAGAGAAATTTCTCATAGAGAGACAAAAACATCGGTTGAATCCGCTGCTGCCCGGGGAACAAAACTCAAACAAGGTGCCAAGGCCTTACTCATGTTTGCCGACAACAACCCGGTTCTCATAGTTTTATCAGCCGCCAAAAAGTTAGACAACGCCGCTTTCAAAAAGCAGTTTGAAGTCAAAGATCTTCGCATGGCCACCCCCGAAGAAGTAAAACAAGTCAGTCAGGTTGATATCGGGGCAGTTCCTCCGTTTGGTAATCTTTTTGGAGTTCCTGTTTATGTTGACGAAGGTTTCCTCTTGATCGAGGAAATTGCTTTTAATGCCGGATCGCTTTCCCGGTCAGTTATTATGAAATCAGCCGATTGGAAAAAATTAACCACCCCAAAAATCGGTACCTATGCTATCTAAAATTACGCCACCAAAACATCTTTTTTTTCCTATCATATTAGCCCTCATCGTCGTCAATCTGCTGTGCCTGTCAGTATTACTACGTTGGCGGCTTCGCTGGTCAAAAATTCATGCCGTAAACACTCAAGCCATATCAAAACTTGACCGATACCAACACCCGCAAATTCCGATAGTGTCCGCCCCGTCCGATATTTCTCTGACAGCCACCAGTTTTATTTTGATAGATAATAATACAAATACCACCCTTATTTCCAAAAACCCTGACCAAAAGATTTTTCCGGCCTCAACCACCAAGCTGGCAACCGCCCTTACCGCTCTCAACATATATCCGCTGGACGAATTAATCACCATAAAAGAAAAATATGATGTTGGCAAAGTCATGAATCTGGTACCGGAAGAAAAAATTACAGTAAAGTCTTTAGTTACAGCTCTTCTGGTATATTCGGCAAACGATGCCGCCTATAGTCTTGCCAATCACCATCAGGCAGGGGTAGGCGGCTTTGTTAATCAGATGAACTTAATCGTCAGTAAATACGGTCTTAAAAATACTCACTTTGCTAATTACGATGGTATTGATGACCCGGAAAATTATTCTAGTGTTTATGATTTGGCCCAAATCGGCCGTATTTCTATCAAAAATCCGGTTATCAGGGAAGTAGTCAGGAACAAGGCAATTACTGTCACCGACATTAGCGGCAGTATAAAACACGAACTAATTTCAACCAACGAACTTTTGGGTCTTTCGCCCGAAATAGAAGGCCTAAAAACCGGTTGGACTCCGGAAGCAGGTGGTAGTTTTGTTGGGTTGATAAATCGAAACGGTCATTATTTGATAAGTGTTGTTGCCAACAGTACAGACCGATTTTCCGATACCCAAAAAATTGTTGACTGGGCAAAAGAAAACGTGGTCTGGAATGACTACCTGTTTTAAAATTAATTTATTCTATCCATCCATCGATTATTGCTGGTACGTATCCGACAAAATTATTGTTTCCTTCAAAAACAAAAATCGGTTGTAAATACTGTGCCAACGTAAATGGTTCATAATAAGCCAGATAAACCCTCTTAATAGATACATTATTTCCGCTTATGTCAGATATAGGCCAGTAGTTTCCGGCTTCAAGATCGGCCATTGCTTCCCTGGTTGTCTTGATCGGATAGGTAGAATATGATTCTCTGTCTATATTTACCATCTTATAATTCACTCCGATTACTTTTTTACTGTTTACAGATGAACCAGAAATCAGCACAGAAATTGGTGGACTGCCCAAGTTAGAGGGGATTATTTCATACTCATCTAATTTTTTTCTGGAAAAATCAACTCTTACCGCATTGGCATCAGATTGTGAATTTACCGCCTGAAGACCGTCATAAGATATTTTCCAATAAGTAACTCTTTGTTCTCCTTGCTCGATCTCGGTAGACAATTTATCAGCTGTTGATAAGTAACTTTTTGCAATTTGTATTGCACTGGTTTTATTAGGCAGACTTTCAGGGCTCAAAAGCAGTTGGTCGGATTGATAAGGATATTCAAGTTTAAAACTGGAGTCCAAAACATTCATTGTCAGTACCTGATTCGTCGTACTATTAGAAAATTCGTAGATCCCGGGGCTTATCTCTTTTTCTTTTTCCACAAAACCAAAAGCTTGGGCCACCCTCCTGTCTTTTTCCAAATTTAATATTACGTTATTAGACCGATATATAAAATACACCTTCATTTTGTCCTCAAAAACCGGCGGGGAATCATTGGAAAACTCAAAACTAAAAACTTTTTTTTGATATTGTTTCTCGGGAAAAATAATTTTTTTTAGGAGACCATATTTTGCTTCTGGAGCAATTTTGGGCGGATGAGCCAATTGATATGCTTTTATCGCCGCTGCTGTCCCAGTCCACAATAGCACCAATCCTACCACAAAAACCCCACCATACTTGATAATATTTCTTGAATAGTGGGCGGTGTGCGTTAACGATGACATAGAATAATTTTACATTAAAGTCGGTATATTTTGATGATAGAATACTTTTATGGCAGATGCAAAAGTTATCCGAACCAGAATGGCGCCCAGTCCCACGGGGGATATCCACATTGGCACCCTGCGTACCGGTCTCTATGCTTATGCCCTTGCCAAACAAAATGAAGGCCAATTTATTTTACGCATCGAAGATACAGATCAAAAAAGATTAGTCAGGGGTGCCGCCGAAAGAACTTTAAAGGTTTTTAGAGACTATGGTTTGATTTACGACGAAGGTCCTGATGTCGGGGGACCTTTTGGTCCTTATGTCCAAACCGAGCGTCTGGCAATTTATCAAAAATATATTCAGGAGCTTTTGCTCAAAAAGCTTGCCTACCATTGCTTCTGTACCCCGGAAAGACTTGATGAAATGCGCACGCTTCAAAAAGCCGCCAAAAAAATTCCCAAATACGATCGTCACTGTCTCGCCCTGACTCCTGACGAAATCAACCAAAAAATCGAAAACGGTCAGGAATATGTCATACGTCTAAGAATTCCCGACAACGAAACTATTGTTTTTAACGACCTAATCCATGGTGAAATTAAATTCAATACCAATGACCTAGACGATCAGGTCCTGATCAAGAGTAACGGTATCCCTACTTATCATTTTGCTGTTGTAGTCGATGATCACCTCATGGAAATTAGTCATATCATCCGCTCCGACGAATGGATTTCTTCAACCCCAAAGCACATTATCCTTTATCGATATTTTGGATGGGATGTGCCTCTTATTGCTCACCTTACAGTTCTTCTGGATCCGACACATCCCGGTAAAATGAGCAAGCGTTACGGCTCAGTTTTTGCTCAGCAATTTATTGACGAGGGGTATCTGCCGGAAGCTATGTTAAATTTTTTAATGCTATTGGGCTGGAATCCCGGCACCGACCGTGAACTGTTCACCCTTCAGGAATTTGTTTCCGAATTTAGTATTAGCCATCTTCACAAAAAGGCGGCGATTTTTGACCGTAAAAAACTAGATTACTTTAATGGTATATACCTCCGGAAAAAGTCAAATGAAGAATTATCCCGACTTTTTAAAAAATTTTTACCCCAAGCCAACGATAATATCATCACTGCTTTAATTCCGATTTTAAAAGAAAGAATTGTAAAGCTTAAAGATCTTGTTGATCAAACCAAATTTCTTTTTGAAGATATAAAATACGAGCCGGCTCTCCTAATGCAAAGAGGTCTTAGTAAAGATTTGGCTGTCTCCATGCTAACCGAAGCCAAAAATTTACTGTCTCAGGTCGAATTATTCGAATTCTCTGTAATACAGGAAAAACTTATGAATCTGATTAAAACCAACAATTGGAACACCGGTCAATTCTTCATGGTTTTTCGGGTTGCTATATGTGGTGTTGTTTTCACGCCTCCGGTTGTTGATTGTCTGCCGATTTTAGGTAAGGAAAATACCCTCCGCAAGATCAACCTTGCTTTGGCTAAGCTAGAAAAGTAAATCCATAGTAATATAAAAATAGTGATCATATTTTTATTTGTCATATGTCTGTTTCTTGTTCCCAAAATTGCCCACGCCCAAGTATCAATTTCTGAAATTTCTCCTGTAACCAATCCTGAATGGGTAGAAATATACAACGCCTCTGATTCTGCCGTCATGCTAAACGGCTGGAAATTTGACGACATAGAATCCGATGGGGAAAGCCCCAAAGATTTATCATCAATAAATATTCAGGCACTTAGTTATTACATCATTGATCTTGGTAACGGCTACTTAAACAACGGGGGTGATTCTGCCCGTTTAATCAATAATCTTGGAAGTCAGGTAGATATTTTTACATACAGTACCAGTAATTCTGAGCTGAATTGGTCAAAACAGCCTAATGGTAATTGGTGTCAAGCTACTCCATCAAAGGATAATTCTAACAATAGTTGTTTTACTCCCACTTCAACCCCCACCCCCACAACTGTCATCGTTCCGTCTTCTACACCTACACCATCCAATGCTCCTACGCCAACATCCACACCGACAATAACTACTACACTCACTCCCACACCTGCACCATCCACAACCAGCACCCCCACCCCTACTTCAGGGCCGATACACATTACGATCGACAACATTTCCTCCTCCGCCTCATTGGGAAGTACCTTTACAATAAGATTTATTGTTAACCATGCAAAGCCAAATACAGATTTTTACATAAAAGCCTATGGCGGTATCAATGACGACAACTATTGTCTTGAAACTCAAAACGGGTCTTCCTGGTATGGTTTCAATTCAGCCTGGGATAACCTCCCGAAATTTCGATCCAATAACGATGGATATATCAGCAACTTATTGTTTGTCCGGTCCAAAACCGACAAAGAAATCGGAAATTACAAAGTAAAAGTAAAAATCAGAGATCCCGAGACCGAGAGCGAAATAAAATACATTACCATCACCAAATTTGTCCCCTCTCCCACCCCGACTTTGGTTCCCACCCCAACCGTTGAGCCCACCCCCACCGAGTCCTTCGAAGAACCTACCCCGGGGCCTCTCCCCACCGATACTCCCGAAGCTATTCCCGATTCTGTAAACATCCTTGGTCTTTCAGATGCCAAGGGTTTGTCTCCTACAATTTCTCCCCCTCAAGACTCAAAATCAAAAAGGGGGATAATTCCGGTTATCTTCATCTCTGTTGGCGCCGTGTTTCTTCTGATTCCATTACTAGTGTCAAAAATACGAGGTGTCCAATAAATATAAAATAGTCAGGTTTTTACCGTCTCTGATCTGGATGATGGTTATCTTTTATTTTTCGGCACAGCAAACTACCGGCATTCAGGGTACATTTAACCAGCGGTTTATAATCCTAAAAAGTTTTCATCTCATTGAATACGCAATTCTTTGTGCTCTCCTTTATGTTGGGTTTAAAAATTATAAATCATCCGTTTTGATAAGCTACTTTTATGCACTATCCGACGAACTGCACCAAAGCTATGTTCCGGGCAGAGAAGGTAAGTTGATAGATACATTTATCGATCTGTTTGGTATATCAATTGGCGTCATTCTAATTCGCCACTTAATACCCCTGATAGTTAAATTCATCCGAAAGTAATAATCTGTTGCCAATGGTTTAATTTCCCCCTATACTGAATTAGTGAATCGATTTTTATCGTTATTGATTATTCCACAGGAAAGAAATAATCATCGTGCCCTGTTGTTGCAACCGGGTTTTTTTGGAATTTTTATTGCCCTTTACCTTTTAAACCAGTCTTTCATCAAATCCATCACTATCGCTCGGCCGGGGATCCTGGGTTATTCTTCGGAAATCACCGCGCAGAAAGTTATTGACCAAACTAATTTAATGCGCACCAAATCCGGTTTACCTTCTCTCAGGTACAATCCGCTCCTGGCTCAATCCGCTATCGCCAAAGCAAACGATATGTTTCAGAATAATTATTGGGCGCACAACTCACCCTCCGGAAAAAATCCGTGGAGTTTTTTCAAAGAGTCGGGATACCAATATTCAGTTGCCGGAGAAAATTTAGCCAAGGACTTCTATGATACCGATTCTATGCTAAAAGCGTGGATGAAATCTCCTACACATCGGGCAAATATTATCCATGCGAAATACAAAGAAATTGGGGTAGGGGTAGTAAACGGTGTTCTTGGCGGAGTTAAAACCACACTAGTCGTGCAGCATTTTGGTGCACCGTTAAAAGCTTCGCTCGAAGAACCCCAAATTATTGAAAGCCTTCCTCAAGAAATTATTATTGACAATATCGCCGGAGCTGAATCGGTAATTCCCGCCATGGCTACAAATCCCACTAATCCGCTACTAATCAGTAAAATTATCGGGGGAATAATGTTTTTTGTTATCATCGGAGTCCTTTTCATTGATGGCATAATCACCCTAAAAAATGGTACCCAACGCATGACCGGCTCATCGGCCGGACACATTGGTTTTTTGGCGATAATTTTTCTTTTAATGCTTTTTACCCGCCAGGGGGCGATATTTTAGAAAATATAAACTACCTGTATGATATTTAAAGAAATTTCACAAAAACCGATTGAATATATCGCCCTACTCATTATCTTCATTTTATTTGCCACGGCTTTTTACCTGTTTAGCTTTGATCCTCATTCCCAGCGCCGGGTAATCTATGCTGCCTCAGGAAGCTATTTTTTGTGGAGTCTATATCACCATTACAAGAGGGGAGATTTACATATTTCGATCGTCATAGAGTACCTCTTGATCGCCATTTTTGGAATCGTTCTCCTCTCCAGCACCATGCTCTACTAAATTATTCCTCTTTCTCGTTTTCCGGTAGACTATTAAAATTACTGATTACCAATTACTGATTACACAATTGTAATTAGATCTTTATCTGTTCCCTCTGCCATTCCTTAATTTTTTTTGGGTCTCCCGATAATAGTACCTCCGGAACACTATGCCCCAAAAATTTTCTCGGTCTTGTGTATTGAGGATATTCTACCACCCTCCTGATTTTTCCACCGACCTCTTGTTTCGAAAAACTTTCAACCTTGCTCGATTCATCTTTCCCGAGAACTCCGGGCAATAGTCTGGTAACCGCATCGACTATCAGCATTGCCGGTATTTCTCCGCCGGTCAAAACAAAATCACCTATAGATACTTCTTCGTCCACCATATAGTCAGCCACTCTTTGATCAAAACCTTCATAATGTCCACAAACAATTACTAAATTATCAAGTTTCGCCCACTTTTCCACATTCTTTTGAGTCAATCTTTTCCCCCTTGCTGATGTCAGGATGATCTTCGACTTTTGACTTTTAAACTTTAAGACTTTAAGACTTTTAGACTTTATTTCATCCAACGCTTTTGCGATCACATCAGCTCTAATTAGCATCCCCACATTTCCGCCGAATGGTTTATCATCCACTGCTCCATAATCATTCCACGCCCATTGCCTCATATCGTGTAAATTTAGTTCCAATATCTTTTTGTCAATCGCCCTCTTCATCATACTTTCCGCAAAAGGGGACTCAAACATTTTTGGAAACAATGTCACCACATCAATTTTCATAGTCTATTTTACCTTGAACCTCTTCTTCTTATCGCAGTCAAAAATTCGTCTTGTCTATCAAACCCATGTTCCTGCGCCAACCTGTCACCGCATAATCCGCTTTTATCTCCCCTCGTTTTTATATAGTCAGGCCCAACCACGTATACCCTCTCTTCAACACTTAACAACTCTACCTCTCTTGGATCTCTAGGGTTCCTGCACCGTCCATTTGACCTGCTTACAAACCTAACATATCTTACTCCTCTTAGCTAATCATTCAGTTGTAATTCTTCTTCTACTTCTTTTTCCGTCATCCTTCGATATTCTATTTCCTCGGTTGACAAAATTTCTCGTCTCCCTCTCATGCACTAAAGTATATCATTATCATTTAATCTGCCAATATTTTATTTGTCCAGGATACAAGCAAATCGTAAACAAAACAGTCGCAATTAGCCCGGAAAAATCAGTCAAAAAATATCCAAAATCCACAAGGTTTTTGTTGTTGCTTATTCTTAGACCAATACCGGTAATAAAAATTAGAGGAATTACCAAAAATATTATTAACCTATTTTTCTTTATTTTAAAGTCAGATATCCAGTTTAAAAAATATTTAATAAATATAAATAATACCAACAGTTGCGCTAATAAAAAGATTATTATCATATGTTTTCGATTATGGCATTTAAAAAAAAGTTATACTTTAATATTAATATTTCCACTTTAGCTATTATGTGTTACCACTTAGAGCTTACAGATTACTGATTACAGATTACAAATTACAAAACAATAATCCGTATCTAATTTATTTGTTATACTTTCCCTATGACGAAAAATCTCCAAACCGCTGTTATTGTTATTCCCACCTACAACGAAGCCGAAAATATCGGTCGAATGATCGAAACTTTATCCGAAAAAACTTTTGTTGATATCAAAAACAAGAAGAATGGTTTATCCGAAAAGTGGTCCATGAAGATTTTGGTGGTAGACGCTAATTCACCGGATGGCACTGGTAAAGTCGTAGAAAAGTTAACGAAAAAATACCCGGACGTTCACCTTTATACCGAAACCAGTAAAGATGGTATTGGCGCCGCCTACCTTAAAGGTTTTAAGTATGCCATGGAGAAGTTAAACGCCGATTTTGTATTTGAATTCGATGGGGACTTCCAACACCCGGTGGAAACTATTCCTGTTATGTTAAAAGCTATGGAAGAAGGCTACGATTATGTGATCGGCTCAAGAAAAATAGAAGGCGGATCCAATCCAAAAGGCTGGGGATTCAAACGAGTTTTTTTTAGCGAATTTGGCGGTTTTACCGCCCGCTTTATAATGTTTTTCCCTTTTAATAATTTTTGGCGGGTAACTGATCCTACCACCGGGTTAAAAGTAACCCGGGTCAGGGGTTTTATTGACAAAATGGACATGGACTATGGCCATCTTTTAACCAAGAGTTTTGGCTACAAGCTCCAACTTCTGTTTGAAACTCTAAAAATGGGAGCCAAGTTCAAAGAAATTCCCCTCCAATTTCATGTCCGTAATGCCGGTGAATCAAAGATAGAGTCCAAAACTGCCAAGGACAGTCTACGTGTTGCCATTTTATTGCGTTGGCGCGATGAGTTTACTCAGAAATTTGTCAAGTTTGGTTTGGTGGGGGGGTTTGGTTTTATTATAAATATCGTTGGTGCCAGACTCTTTAAGTCTGCCCTGCTTCGCCCCGGTTCCAATATTAGTTTTATAAATGGCTTAAGTAACGCCCTTGCCGCAGAAATTTCCATAATTTCCAACTTTACCTGGAATAATATGTGGACATTTTCAAATGAAAAAATTACCAATATCAACCAATTAATATCAAAATTTATCACCTTCAATCTGTCGTCCGTCCTGACTGGAATTATTATCCCCTCCGTTATCATTGCCATGCTAACCACGTTTTTTGGTGACAGGTTATTCCTATATCAGGTCATCGCCATCTTTGGTTTGACCATCCCGCTCAACTGGCTGGTATACAACAAATTCATTTGGAAGAAAAAGTAATCATTTGTTGTAGTAAAATGTAATTTGTTATTGGTTAAATCATTTACAAACCACACACATGAAAGGAATTGTTCTTGCCGGTGGCAAAGCCACCCGCCTTCGCCCGCTCACTCTGATTACTTCAAAACAATTACTGCCTGTTTACGACAAGCCGATGATTTATTACCCGATAGAAACTCTGGTAAAAGCCGGAATAAAAGATATTCTGATTATTATTGCCCCCGATTATTCAGGCCAATTTTTAAATTTATTGGGTAACGGAGACGAATTTGGGGCCAAGTTTAGCTATGCCGTTCAAAAAGAGCCCAAAGGTTTGCCCGACGCCTTTATCGTCGGCAAAGATTTTATCGATAATGATAATGTGGCCATGATTTTAGGCGACAATATTTTCGATCAGGATTTCTCTAAAGACATTCAGGAGTTTAAAGATGGGGGATTAGTATTTGCAAAAAAAGTTCCCGACCCGGAGCGTTATGGTGTTGTTGAATTTGACCAAAACATGAAAGCGCTTTCTTTTGAAGAAAAACCAGCAATTCCTAAAAGTAATTATGCTTCAGTCGGGCTTTATGTTTATGATAAAACTGTGGTTCAAATTGCTGAAAATTTAAAACCGTCAACTCGAGGTGAATTGGAAATGGTAGATATCCACAACACCTATCTCCGTCAGGGCAGCCTTAAGGTGAAAGTTCTTGATGGTCTTTGGGAAGATGCCGGCACTTTTGATAGTTTACTTCGTGTAAGTAATATCATGGCCGAAAAAGCCAAACAGTTGTAACCCTCATCACTTAGTGATTTAATTAATCAAATGACAGACTTAACAAAAAACAAATCCGACAATCAGATATCCATTGTAAAGTTAGAAGAATTTTTAGACCTCTATTTAGTCCAAAAAGCTCCGGCTTTACCGGACAACATCAAAGAGTTTATCGTCAAATACGGCCCTTATATCTCACTTGTAATGATGGTCTTAATGGCTCCGGCTCTTATCGGTCTAATCGGACTTAGCTCTGTCGCCATGCCCTTTGCTTATCTTGGCGGAGTCAGATCAGGTTTTAACTTTTCACTAAGCACTATTCTTATGATCGGGCAGTTGGCATTGCAGGTTATCGCTTTACCCGGTCTTTTCAAGAGGGCCAAATCTGCCTGGAGACTAATGTTTTATTCGGTATTAGTCAGTATTGTCTATTCACTTCTTGCCGGTAATCTCATAAATGGTCTTGTCAGTGCCCTAATCTCCTTTTACATCCTCTTTCAGGTCAAATCATACTACAAGAACTAAAGAGTTTTAAGACTAATATCTGAAGTCGATCCGGCGCTCAACCAGTTATTCCCGTGGATAACTAATATCGCCTCGCCCTTTGTTAAGATCCCTTTACCAACCAACTCGTCAAACACCGGATCCTCAATTCTAAACTCAGTATTTTCAAATTTTTTGTAATAGGGGAGAACCCCAAAAGACAAACTCAACAGCTGGAGAATCTCCTGATTATCCGTAATTGCCACTATTGGAGTTTTCAACCTATTGCTCGACAATTCTCTTACGGTGTTTCCTGACTGGCTAAAAACTACTACCGCCCTTATTGGTAATTCTTCGGATTTCTCTACGATCATCGAGGCCGCAGCAATCAGTATTTCGGTCGGACTTTTTGATAATTTAACTACTTTTTTCATTTCCATTCTACCCTCGCAAAACATACAAATTTTCATCATCTGTTCCACTGATTGTACGGGGTATTTTCCAATCGCCGATTCCTCCGACAACATTATTGCATCAGTACCGTCAAAAATTGCATTGGCTACATCGGTTGCCTCGGCTCTTGTTGGAGTAGGATTGTTAACCATCGACTGCAACATTTGAGTTGCCACAATAACCGGCTTATTCTTGGTCCGACACCAGTTAATAATTGTTTTTTGCCAAAAAGCCAATTGTTCAATCGGTACCTCAACTCCAAGGTCTCCCCGGGCAATCATTATTGCATCACTTATTTCAGCAATGTCCGATAGATTCTTAATCGCATCACCGTTTTCGATTTTGGCAATAATTTTTACCCCGATACCTTTTTCATCAAGAATTTTTCTTAACTCTTCAACTTCATATGCGTCCCTGATATATGACAATGCAATAAAATCAGCGTTGTAGATAATAGTCGCCATTTCGGGCTTTGGAATGTCAACAATTATCCCGACAATTTTCCCAATTTGCCTGGATCTTTCCAATACCAGATTAATAGTTTTCTGATGCCATTCCGTTGTATTGTGTTTCAAATTAAATCTAAAAAGGTTGGCCCCGGCCAAAATTAATTTATCAATACCGTCTTGGTCTGCGGATGCCGGTCCGATAGTCGCGATAATTTTAGTTTTATTTACCATACTTAATAATACTATATCAGTCGGTATGCTATCATCAGATATGAAATCACTGCATGGCAAGGATGTCTACAGCTTTATGACTATCCTTTCTTCAGTTGTCCTTTTGCTATCCCTAGTATTAATTTGGCCCGATCTTTACAAAGCAAGACGTGTGTATGTATCTCAAACAGCGTCGGTTCCCTTGGTCGAAACCATAACTCTCTCGGGGACTGTGGTCCAGAATGTTCGCCCCGCTCCCGATATTAATTATGATTTTGCCCTTCAACTCGATGAGCCTTTTGTAAATGAACTTAGTGCTCAAGGATCGGATACCTTAGAGACCTCCTTGGTATTAATTGGCGCCACAGAGGATATCCAAAACCAAATAGCCTCAAATATCGATAGTCATGTTTCAGTCACCGCCACCCTCGAATGGGGTTATGCCGAATCACAATATCTAAAAGTTTTAGAGATTAAATAATCAATTGTGAAAATTCTCCTAACCGTTCCCGCTTATTTAGCTTATAGTTACGTTAACCAGGCCGAAGCCTTAGCCAGAGGTTTTACTTTTTTAAATATTCAAAATGAAGTTTTTAAAGCTAACAACTGCCCGGAATTATCTTCAAAACTTCAAGAATATCAACCCGATTTTGTCATTGGTGTCGGCAACTGGACAGAATATGATTTATTTGTAAAAACGCCAAAATCACATGGATTTCCTTGTTTACCATGGATAGTTCTTGATGAAAATCGTATCGATAAATTTATTAGCGAATATAATGATCTTGGTTTAATAACTACTCCAAGCCGTCATTGTCAAGATAAACTCATAAAGAGTGGTATTAACAAAAACATCGTTAATGTCATCCCTGAAGCCGTTGACCCGGACCTTTGGTTCCCGATGGAGGAAAATGATTTACAACCATTTCTGGAATATTCCACTATTCCCATTGCCAATAGCTTACCTATAAACCAGTGGGACCTGGTAAAAATACACCAGGAAAAAATTCCGGTTATTTACACTGCCGGTGGCGATGCCACCAAAAAAGGTGCTCAGGAAGTTATCCAGGCCTTAGCACTTTTGGATCCGAAAATTCCTTGGGTATACATAATAAAAAGTTGGCCGGTTTCAATAGTTTTTAAAAGATCCATCGAAGAACTTGATCTTGCTGAAAAAGTTGGAATATTAAGTCGTATTAGGTATATTTCTGCCGAATATTCACAAATTTACATGAGAGCCCTTATGAATATTTGTGATATATATGCCGCTCCTTCGCGTATCGAAGGCTTTGGCCTCCCTCATGTCGAAGCCCAAATGTGTGCTAAGCCCGTAATTTCTTTGGCTACTACGGCAACGGAGGAAACAGTTATCCACAACCAAACTGGTTTTCATGCTAAACGCGATTTTTCAGAAACCAATTTTGTAAAAGCCGATATTGATGACCTTTCAAACTGTCTTCATACCTTAATCACTGATAAAATTTTACGTCACAAAATGAGCGAAAACGCCATAAAACATGCTCACACCAATTTCTCTCCACAAGTTATCGCCCAACAATTCTTAGACCTTATCAATAAAACCTAAATTTTTTGCTGATAAATAAGTTGTCAAAAAAGAGAGGACAGACTCCGCCCCTTGATTCAAGTTTACTCCTTCTTTCTCTAATCCGTCATAAACACCGCCACTTTCATTATCGACCAACGTTTTTCCTAATACATTATTTCCGTAAAACCAACCGTACGCGTCTTCTATTGCTTTAAGGTACTTGTTTTCCCTCGTAATCAGGTAAGCTTTTTCGCAGGCCTCAGCTATAGACCCAGCCTCTATAGGTTGTTGTCCGAAGATTGATTTTTTACCATTCCTCTCAAACCATCCTTTGTAACCGGGGAAAGAAAAACACTTTAGATCTCTGTTATACATTTGCTTCAGCAAAAAATCTAGTGACTCTTTTGCAACATCAGCATATTTAATATCATCAAAAATTGAATATGCCCAAAACAAAGCTAGCGGTAAACGGCCATTATCATAGGTAATTCTGTCCTCAAACCATTTCCACGAATTATTAGAAATATCACAATAAACAACAATCAATTGATCAGCTAACTTTTTCGCCATACCTTTATAGTCAAGTTTAACTACCGGTTCTATTTTTTTTTGAGAAGTCCGGACCTTACAATAGTTCTCTATCTTCAGCTCCAGTCTGGGGTCACACAAAGCCCGCGTCAGTAATCCATAGACCAACCAAGCTTTAACCCTGATCGTCTCTACATCTTTTATATATTTAATACACTGATCAAATATAAACATTCCTGTCAACTTATGATCCTCCCGTAGCCCAAACTTTCCCGCATCAGCCAAACCTGCCATCGCTCGACCAAAATTTTCTCCTAATTCTTCATTCTGCCAAACAAGTTCCCGACTTAAGTCATTCTTAATTCCTTTTTCACCTACTGCCGACACCAAGAACTTAAGATAGATATCAACCAACTTTTCTTCTCTTAATCTTATAGCTATTTGTAATGCTCTGGCATTATCATCTACGCAATATCCCTCCCTCAGATCTGGGGTTGCCATTATACAATGCTCCAATATTCCAACATTATCTGTCAGACGATATAGATGATCTAGATTTATACTTTTATTTTTATCAGTTTTTAACACTTTTCCCTTTTTTCATTTTTAAGACTTTCTGAAACAAATCTAAATGCTGTAAGGCTACGTTTGGCCACGTCATGTATCTTCCATAATCATAGGCCTTTTTTTGAGTCTTTTCTTTTAATTCAAAATCATCATTAAATCTTGTCACGGCTTTAGCAATTGCTTTTGAATTTCGGAATGGAACGATAACCCCTCTTTCATTGTCCAAGACTTCCTTTGCGTATAAATACGGGGTAGAAATACATAGTTTACCGGCCCCTATCGCATATGCTAATGCCCCTGACGACACTTGGCCTGGATCCAGATACGGGGTAACATAAAAATCCATCAATTTTAACCACTCAATCAATTCCTCTAAAGTCACATATCTGTTGATAAATTTTACATTTTTCGTAATTTTCAATTCTTTTACCAATTTAGTTAATTTATTTCTATAGACCTCACCACCACTCCACTCGATCTCTCCCGGATGTGTTTGTCCTACAACAAGAAGCAAAATATTAGGTATTTTTTTGACAATCTCAGCTGTAGCCTCAATCGAATATTCAATTCCTCGACTTGGAGAAATCAAGTTAATATTTCCAAACAACACTCGTTTTTTAAAATTTTTCTTATATCTGCTGACTGCGCCATAAGCGAGATCAGGAGTTCCGTGTGGTATTATTGCTATCTTATTCCTGGGAACCAGATATTTTTCCATAAGTTTATCGGCCACCTGATGCATCATAACTACCAATGCATCAGCTCTGGCAAGTACCCTTTTTAAAATGATTCCTCCTTCACAATTCTGATCATCAGGTACCGTATGACACGTTACAACCAAGGGTTTGGTAATTTTCTCCACAAAGGGAACAATATACTCTCCCCCTTGTCCACCAAAGATACCAAATTCATGTTCCAACATTACTAAATCGGCTCCAGACTGATTAATGTAAGTCGCTGCCTCCAGGTAAGAATTTAAATCATTCCAATTTATTTTATATTTAACCTCCCACGGGTAATCCAAATTATCGTCCTGCCTATTTAATGCCATTATTTCTGCTAAATCAAATGGATTCAACATATTAATTGCATTAGTCAGATCCTTCGTAAAGGTTGCAATACCACATTTTCTTGGAATATATGATGAAACATATATTATCTTAAGAGACCTTCGCCTAATCGGAATCATACTGTTTTTTTTCATAAATTTAAAAATAAAAACCTAATACTTATTTATTTTTATTATTTTTTAATTTATTTATTAAGTCCTCAAGAAGTAAAGATTTTCCTGCGATAACTTTGTCTGCAGATCCATAATATATATATAAAACGTCACCTACTACTATCGCTCCGGTGGGAAACACTACGTTATTAACATTCCCGATTCTTTCCCATTTTTCTATCGGAACAAATAAAGGTTCCGTCAATCTGCCAATCACAATTCTTGGATCCCGTATGTCGAGAAGAGCTGCAGCAGCCTGGTATCTTTCTTGTCCGTTAACAATATCGACACTGTGATAAATAAAAAGCCAACCATCATTAGTTTCAATCGGTGGGCATCCGCCTCCGATATAAGCGGTCTCATGTTTACCGACAGGATCCATTATAATATTTCTATTCAGATTCTCGAGGTGGGAAACCCAATAATTTGTGTTATTCAAATCATCAAAGCTATCAAACAAACAAAGCTGAATCCCGGGCAAAACCCTGTGTATTAACGCATATTTCCCATTAAATTTTTTCGGAAATAACAAGGCATCCTTCTCCCAAAGTAATACGTCGTCACCATTATAAGCTCTATAGGCTTTTTCAAAAAAAGAATACCTCTGTCTATCGCGTACGCTTTCTCTGAAGATATCTTCAGCCAAATCGTAAGTTATGGAAGGTGACAATAGACCCTTTTTTTCAAAATTAATTAAATCGCTGCTTGTCGCATAAGCAATTCTGGCATTCTTGCCATCATAAGCGGTATAAAATAAATAATAAGTACCTTCCAAAAAAGTAATTCTCGGATCCTCCATTCCGTGTTTTTCATATTCAAACTCCGGCCGTAAAATTGGTTTATTCCACCTCTCTATCACTTTCCCATCCTTAATCTGACAATACCCAATCGAAGAAAAGTTCCCTTTGGCCACCGCCCGATAAAACATATGAATTACCCCGTCTTTCTTTACGCAGGTAGGGTTTAAAACCCCTTCTGCTTCAAAAGCTAACCCACTTGGTTCTAGTACAATCCCCTCATTCTTTATCTCAAGCATAATTTCAGATAACTGAAATTATACATCAAAGATACACCTTTTTCCTGATTGTTGGAAAAAAGACGGTAAGATAGTATACTAAAACCCAGTAAGCCTTATGCAAAAAAATATCGACGAATTCGCAAAAGAGATTGGTTTGACCAACGCCCAGTCAGCGGCAGTCAAAGAATTTATTCTGGATCTTGTCGTGGACAATCTCAAATCAATGAAAGATGAATATAACCAGGAAATTGATACTGTTATAGATAGTTTATCGGGGATAGACGAAAAAAAGTAGATGAGAAGAAATTTCAACTTTTGCGGTATCGATTTTGGTACCACCAATTCAACGGTTGCTGTCTCGAAAAACGGCGTACCTGTGGCCTTAAGCATCGATCCCTTTAATAAAAATCCCAAAATATTAAAATCATTAATTTATCTCAACCCCGACGGCGGACGAGAAATTGGTCGACGTGCGATAGACCGTTATCTTTGGGATGTAAAAAATATTTCTGCCAAACCCCCCATGCTTGTTGAGACCGGTAAAACAATCAAAACTTTTGGTCCCTCAACCGCCTCAGGCGCCGGAAAAGTTATCTTTGTTCCGGAAATTATTGAAGTAGACGTAAGTGGTCGTGGTCGTCTTTTACAATCGCTAAAGTCAGTTTTAACCACCGAATCCTTTAAGGGTTCGACTATTTTTGGTCAATTTTTCCCTCTCGAAAATCTCCTTTCTGTTCTTCTATCACAAATCAAAGAAAGAGCCCAAAAATTATTAAACCGTCAGCTCGATTCGGTTGTCCTAGGTCGCCCTGTCCGCTACGTTGGTAGCGGCAAGGAAAAATTGGCACTGGAGAGAATGTCGGCAGTTGCCAAAAACTCAGGGTTCAAAAACGTAGAATTTGAATACGAACCGGTTGGCGCTGCTCTTAATTATGGAATCGATATAAACACCCCTTCAAATGTTTTGGTTTTTGACTTTGGAGGGGGAACACTCGACGTATGCATTATGAATTTTCCCTCGCAGAAAGTAATTTCAGTATCCGGTCGGCCAATCGGTGGAGATCTGTTGGATTCGATTATTGTAGAAAATAAAATTCTAAAATATTTTGGAAAAGGTGTCATTATTTCCAAAAAAATGCCCATGCCGAGGTATTTTCTTTCAGCCCTCACCAGCTGGTATCAAATCACTTTATTAAAAAACGTAAAAGATCTAGAAACACTGGATTACTACATTACCAATGCCGACATTCAAAAACCGGTTCAAAATTTAAAAAATCTAATTATAAACGATGATGGTTATAACTTTTTTCATCGCGTCGATCAAACCAAAATAAAATTATCATCCGAAGACAAAAATCAGTTCAAATTCAAATGCGAATATTTTTCAATAAAGGAGACAATATTTAGAAATGAATTTGAAGATATGATCACTGCAGAATTATCAGAAACTAATAAATGTTTAGATGAAGCACTAAAAGGGGCAAGTCTCCGTCCATCGCAAATCGACAAAGTTTTGGTAACCGGCGGCTCCTCCAAAATTCCTGTTTTCAAACAAATTCTCGTTCAAAAATTTGGCGCTGATAAAATTATTGATAGTGATCGTTTCACCAGCGTGGCCCTGGGATTGGGAATAAAATCAGAACAGGTATTTGGTTAATCTATTTAATGCTCGACAATGTTTATCGTCAAGCTTTTGCCGTTAATATCTATTATCACCCCTCCTCCAATCGGAAAGGTCACTCTTGGATCCGTATGCCCAAAATCAACATTGGCTATCACCGGGATTTTTTCCAACTCTTTTTTGCCTTTAATCATTTCAATTATCAGCTTATCGCTAACATTTGATGCCTTTTGAAATCTCCCCAAAACTATTCCTTTAACTTTTTCAAAATCCGGTAGATGAATCAACGATTGTAAATCTCTGTCAAAGTTAACGATCTTTGACTCATAATCATCTTCCAAAAATAATATTGAATCCGCCAGACTGGGCATATATTCGGTTCCTTGCAATAGGTTTAATGTACACAAATTTGACCCCAAAATTGTTCCTTCTGCCCGCCCCTCATTTATAATCAGCCACCCTGCATTTTTAGCGGGATTTCTATTATCTTGATCTTCATACCATTTATCGTCTGTCCATTCGCTACTAGGTTTGACCTTAAATGTCTCATCTCTCATCACACATTTTTCAAAATACTCCTGGTTGTATTCGAAATATAATTTTTGCCCGAAATTTGAATAACACAACCCGGAATAATTTACCAATCCGGTCTTTGCAAAAAAAGCGTTATTTAGAGCCGTAATATCAGAAAAACCACAAATAATTTTTGGATTATTATTTATTAATTCCCAGTCAATATACCGAAACATCTGGTTGCAGTTGAACCCGCCAATTGTTGCCAACACCGCTTTTATATTTTTATCTGCAAACGCTTGATGTAAATCCTCGACTCTCGATTCTACTGGTGAAGATCCAAAATCGTCACATTCGTCAACATGTTTTCCAAAACTTATCTTAAATCCCATTGCCGATAACCTGCTGTTTGCAATTTCCCGAGTTTCTTTCGTTAAGATTGCCATCGACCCCGCCGGGGCAATCACTCTGATTTCATCCCCACGTTTTAGTTTATCCGGAAATATTTTCTTCATATGACATTTTATCACCGCCTGTGATAATCTCTAATCACTATGTCAAACCAAGAAAACAATCTCTGTCCCAAATGTGGTGCCCCGCTTAGTCCGGTTACCGAAACTCCCACCGGTCGTCGTTTACAGCGTTGCTCAACTGGGACTTGGAATCCGCAAACCCATAAAACTGATGGTTGTGATTATGTAAAATGGCTCGAAGTTGAGCCAAAAACCCTGGACGAAGTTTGTCCAAAATGCGGTGCTCCTCTTGTTCTACAGTTGACCAGATTCGGCAAAAAAATGAAAAAATGCTCCAAGGGTGGCTGGGATAAGGAAGCCAAAAAAGCCACCGGCTGCGATTATGTCGAGTGGATTAATGGCACCAGTGAGCCATTAGATGAAATATGCCCAAAATGTGGTGAAAAGTTAGTTCTCTACACCACCGCAAACGGCAAAAAGATGAAAAAATGTTCGACGTCCGGCTGGGATAAGGAAGCCAAAAAAGCCACCGGTTGTGATTATGTTGAATGGTTGAAAGTTACCAAACCTACGTCAGAAGACACCGGCGAAGAATATCTCCCCCCCGAACCGGAAGATATTGCTTTCTAAAAAATAGCTAAATTACTCCGGCTTCTCGTAGTAACGACATAATCTTCCCATTTCGCTCTATTAGCGTTTGCATCATCCCCCGGTCGATCAAAAAAGCAGATTGCAACTCTTCTCTCTGGTTTTCAATTGTCACATATTTGATCGGTGGGCATTCTTGGAGTAATTTTCCCAAAGATGTCCACTTTTTTAATGTCATTTCTACAACCGGAAGTGAATCGTTTTGCTTAAGACCTATTGGAACATGAAGACCCACCGTATCTATCGTTGATGCCGTTTGACGTATGATCTGCAGCGCATTTTCCCAATACTTTTCTACTATTTTGCCCGTAATAATGTCACCGGATTGGGATAATTCATATAATAAATGAACCAAATCAATCATTACCCCCGCCCTAACACCGAGTTCTTTTAACCTTCCCACTGCAGCTATTGTCAACCCCATTGAATTAGCTTCCGGTAAATTTTCTACCATAAGACGATTTGCGGGAAAACCTTGGGAAATCCCTACCATATCAGCTATCTTTTTTTCTGAATTCACAACGGGCAAATGAACTAAAATATAAGCCCCGGGGAATTTTTTAGATATTTCTACAAGCCGGGTAGGGTCGACTATTAGATAATCGAATACCGCTCCCATAAACAGACTTCTTAATGACGGCGGCTTCGACGCGGCTTCAGCCCGACACCCGGGAGGTCCATGTATTCCGTTAACCTTTAGACCAAGATTATTATATTCACTCCATTTAATGCGACTCAAGCCGACCACC
This sequence comes from Candidatus Shapirobacteria bacterium, assembly GCA_041659325.1. Lineage (NCBI taxonomy): Bacteria > Candidatus Shapironibacteriota > Candidatus Shapirobacteria bacterium. Next base: position 200,586 of record JBAZYN010000001.1, read on the forward strand.
TCAAGCCCAATACCGGATTTTACTAAGTCCACTCTAGAATAAGCTTCACGAACCTGATCTAGACGACCAGGAGCTCCGGCAATATCAGTCGACACAGAAACAATTACCGTTTCTTTCCTAGTCACAGGCAACATTTTATCATAATTTATAAAATGTCGATGTCAACGTGTATAATTCGTCCATGTCAGACGTTATCTCCCTTTTCAAAAAACTAATCTCTACCCCCTCGGTCACCGGTAATGAGCAAAACATCTGTCTCGAGGTCTACAACATGCTGACAGATGAAGGTTTTTCGACCAAAAAGATTCCTGTGTCGGACAACCGATTTAACATTTTTGCTAGTCTTGGTATACCAAAAGTTATTCTATCTGCGCACCTTGATACGGTATCACCATATATCCCACCAAAAGAAACCGATACTCATATTTATGGTCGTGGTTCCTGCGACACTAAATCCTGTGTCGCCTCCATGATTACGGCCGCCGTTAAGTGCAAGGAAGACGGACTATCAAATTTTGGCTTAATCTTTACGGTTGGCGAAGAGGAAGATTTTGACGGTGCCATAAAAATAAAAGAATCGGGATTAAAAATTCCCTTTATAATCGTTGGCGAACCAACCTCATTGGAAATCGTAAATGGTCACTTTGGCATGCTGGTATTGAAAATTACCGCCCCGGGCAAAGCGGCTCATAGCAGTACCCCCGAAAAAGGTATTAACGCCATAGATAGTTTAATTTTAGCCATCAAGCAGATTCAGTCAATTCCCATTTATCCCGATTCACTGATGAGTTTGGTAAAAATTGATGGTGGAATCGCCGACAATATAATTCCGGCTGAATCAAATTGCACCTTTTCGTTTAGGATTCATCCGCAGGATACCAACGATTATCAAAAGATTATTAAGTCAGTTATCGGCTCCTCGTACAAAATAACAAAGATTTTGGATGCTTCCAGTGTTTATTCGAAAGTCCCGAATGAATTGTCATTTATAAAAAAACAAAAAATAGTCAAGTATGGTACTGATTTGTCGATATTAAAAAATGGAATTGTTCTTGGGCCGGGTGATATCAAATACGCCCACGGGGATAATGAACAAATTAAGAAAAGTGAACTAAAAAGAGCGGTTAACGTTTATTATGAAATAATTAAGAATTTTGTGGTAAAATAACCCCAATGACCAATCAAATAAGATCAATTGCTCATCATCACGCTAACTAGTTGTTGGCGGATTTGATTGTGTCAAAATTACCGCCAACAAATGGCGGTTCTTTTTTGTACTTTTTAGGTCGAAATTTAAAGGGAAGCGCCTAAATTTTGCCTAAAAATACAATCCCGATTGCGAAGCGTCATCGGGAAGGCTCATTTACTTACATGGTGGAACGTAGGAGTTTTGGTAAAAATTTAAACGTCCCAACCACGTCGGTTTGCTTTAGCAAACTATACTTGGTGGTATTAGCTCAATGGTTAGAGCGCTGCTCTGTGAAAGCAGAGGTTGCCGGTTCGACCCCGGTATACCACCCAACAGTATCCGAAATTATTATAATCTACATGACGAGATCCAGTAATTGTTTGTAATTTTTGATAAATCTGTTTTCTTAAAACATTATATAGTCATCATCCCCCCAAGCGGTGGATTGTTAACCAATATCATTGCCTTAAACTAGGCTGACTACCTTCAGGTAAATGTTTATAAAATAATATTGTTTGGCATTACTATAATGCCATTAAGAAAAGATGTAAAATTGATGCGTAAGAATGCAAACATATAAACAGTTACGAAGAACAAGAAAGCTTAAGAAGTTTGGGAAGAAGGTTGTTATTGCCATTCTGTTTTTAGGTATAAGTTATCTGCTTTCCCTATTGTCGTTCTATATTTATACCCAACTGTCACAGATTTTACAGCCGGCAGAAAAAGGATTTTTGGGATTTGCCATTATTGGTGTAATCGCAGGACTTGTTGCCGTACTTGTTTCATTTGCCAATAAGCGACTGGTTCTAACTGTGGTTATTTCGTTTCTTGTTGACTGCCTGGTTAACAGTATCATTTTATTTTCCAGCTTAGGCACAAAAGTTATCTCGTTTCTCCCTGGTTTAATGGTCGGAATGTTTACAGTGGTTGGCTCTGGATATTTATTAAGAAGAAAATTCGGTTTTCTTGATATAAGTATTCTGTCCCCGCGTTGCCTGAAAGAAAAGGATTACAAAAAATATGCTCTCGCCCGAAAACTATTAGAAAACCCGAATAAAATTACTATGACAATCTTGAATGATGCTTGCGGACTTTTTCAAGATAAAGACGTTGATCCAAAAATTGGCGCAGTATTAAAGGAGGTGGACAATTTTACCAGAGCACTAGGTGGTGATGTAGCGGGGTTTATTGTGGCCCACATAAAAACAGAGACAGAAAAAGATGAAGAAAAAAAAGAGAAAGTATTGTTTTTTATTGATCTTATAAACGATATAAAAGAAGAAATTGACTTCGCCTTTGTTAGGATAGGATCTGGCGAAGCCAAAAACTTTGTTGATCATCCGATAAAGCAGGCTCATCACAGTTATATAGCTAGTGCAGCGACATCGGCTAATAACCCGTCTATTGTGGCCACCATTGTGGCCGGATCGGTAATTGCTACCAGTGCCGCGGGAATTATTCCTGGTCTTCCCCTTATATCACAAAATGTTATCCACCCGAAAGAAATACAATCTACTCAGGGAATAGTCAGACCTACGCAAACCGCGACTCCAACAATTTTGCCAACAGAGACACCGACGCCCAAACCCACAAACAAACCAGCCATAATTTTTTCAGCCGTCGAGAAAACTTTTTTCGTCTCCGCTCCCCAAGAAGGAACCATTTTTACCGTTAACGCCAGCGGAACATACAGGTTTACTATTATTGGAGGAGCAGCAGAGATTTCTCCGCAAAAATCCCAACCAAATTACCCTGAGCAATGGGGATGGCAAACAAAATTGTTGATTTATAAAAACCGAGCCATTGCATTTGGCCCAACTCTTTCGGGATTAGGTAATCCTCTTGTAGGGTGGATTTATCTCATGGGTGATCCAAATTTAAAGCCAACAGCCGCAGAAGCCGAACAATCCGGCAAAGGGAAATACATAGACCTTACTTTGAATAAAGATGATTATCTGATCTTTATTGTTGATGATTCAGATGGTGGTTTTGTAGATAATAACGGAGGCGTATCCCTCCAAGTTCAAAAGGGAGTCTAAAAATGCGATTATGTTTAGTTTGGGCTAAATATTGATATAATTGAGTTTAATTAAACCGGTCGGGTTCAAACTTGTCCAGTTTCGAACATCAGCTGGGAGACGACCCCACAACTTTATAACTTTCTACTTTATGAACTTTATAAACTTTAATACTTATTCGCATCATACCCATACCGTGGTCACCATTCCGCGGGGTATTGCAGTGACCATCCTCAAATCTTTCTAGAAAAGATAAATATTAACTTTTAAACCCCCGCAATCGCGGGGGTTTTTCGTTTCTTTGGGTCAAATAATAAACCGAATGGTGAAATATTTTGACCTAAGACACAATCCGATAGCTTAAGATAATCGGGATAAATTTATTTAACAAAATTATTATGATCAAAGAAATATCATTATTAACATTATCTCCGGAGACAATTATCGCCTCCGATCAAATTAGTCAAATTGCGATTTTATATGCCGATGTTTTTCGGGGACCACCATGGAACGAAGCGGTAAAATGCAATTCTTGCAAAAAATACGAAGAGGAATCGGTTGCCGTTAATTCTCCATGTCCTTGTGGTGGTTATTTCAGTGAAGCTTATCCTTTGTCGGAAACCAAGGGTTATATTGAGTCAGAATCTCAAATACCTGGCTTCCGTCTCACACTTGTGAAAGATAAGGAACAAGTCGTGGGTTTCGCCTGGAGTTACCTAACCACTCCGGCAAAACTTGTTGTTGCCAAATGGTCAGATCCACAAAATCAACAGTCCATACTTAAAGTTCTTGAAAGAAATGATTTAACTCCTAATACTCAATTTCGCTATTTCTGTGAAATTGGCATTGCTCCGGAATATAGAGGTCTCGGTCTTTCAAACTATCTTTCCAAACAGGTTGTGGGCTCTGAACCAACTCTGTTTAGAACCAACATTGGCACCAAAATGATGGCGGTCGGAGCGACTCTTGGCTTTGAACAAATAATGGGGCCGGAAGTAACTGTCGATCGTTCAGGTGGCATAATTATTCCCACCGGGAAAATATTTAACCGCCTTGATTCCGAAAGAGAGGATCGGGTTCTATTTTTAAAATCATAAAAATTTCAATGCTACAATCAACTATGAATCAACTAATTCAACCGGTTAAAGGTACCCGTGATTTTTATCCCGAAGATCAGGCCTTTCAAACTTGGTTTTTCCAAAAAGTCAGGGAAGTTTCTGAAACCTTTGGGTTTCAGGAATACAACGGTCCGTTTCTGGAGCCTCTGGAACTTTATGCCGCCAAATCAGGTGAGGAGCTGGTTAAAAAACAAGCTTTTACTTTAACTGATCAGTCGGGAAAAATTCTAGCTCTAAGGCCGGAAATGACACCCACTCTCGCCCGCATGATTGCCCAAAAAGACGGTGAATTAACCTTTCCCGTAAAGTGGTGGACTTATGGCTCACGTTACAGATACGAAAAACCCCAGAAAGGTCGTGGACGGGAGTTTTTTCAGTGGGATTGCGATATTATCGGTACCGACGGATTCGAGGCCGATGCCGAAGCAATTGCCATCGCCGCTACCATGTATAGAAAATTAGGATTAACCTCCACAGATGTAAAAATAAAAATCAATGATCGCCAACTTCTTCAAGGTGAACTTTTAAATATCGGAGTCCCGGAAAATCTAATTGTTAATGTTTTTAGAATTGCTGATAAAAAAGACAAAGTTACCGAAGTGGATTTCAAAGAAATGCTTTTAGAAACCGGACTAACCGAGTCACAGACGGATATGGTTAAGAAAACTCTTGAAGACAAAGATCTTTATAAAAAATCTGAATGGCTTTTAAAAATTTTTGATCTTTTAAAAATTTATGGAATTTCCGATTTTGTAGAATTTGATCCCGGGATTGTTCGTGGACTTGAATATTACACCAGAACCGTTTTTGAAGGTTGGGATGTAAACGGAGAATTTCGGGCCATCTGGGGCGGTGGCAGATATGACAATCTAGTTGCTGATGTCGGTTCCAAAAACAAAGTACCCGGAGTTGGCTTTGCAATGGGGGATATGGTTATTGCCGAAGTTTTGAAACAATATAAAAAATATCCGGTCCTTTCTGCAAATAAATCCAAGGTCTTAGTAACTGTATTTTCACCGGAACTTTTTAACAGTTCACTCGAAGTCACAAACATACTTCGAAAAAATAACATAAATACCGAAATCTACCTTAACCCCGACATAAAAATTGATAAACAATTAAAATATGCCGATAAAAAGGGTATTCCTTATGTTATAGTTCTCGGCCCTGATGAAATTAAAGCCGACTCGGTTACGATAAAAAATATGTCTTCTGGTACTCAAACTACAGTCAAGAAAGAAGACGTGGTTAATTCAATAACTCCAAGTTGAGCGCTAGTCACCGTTATCGAGCTATTCAATAATTTATACATGCGTATCTGTTAAAGTTGTACCGAAAAATCGAACGTATTTTGAGTTATAATCATTCTCACCCCGCTCGTCCCGTCGCCGGTCGGGACGTAAATCGCGCCTGTCCGCCTTTGGAGGGGGTTCGATTGAAAATTATTCAAAAAAACAAATAGCCCAAACCAAGATTCGATAGTGTAAACCAAATCATTATTTGTAAGACCCCATCAATACCATAGATATTATCTATAACAAATCAGGATCAATCCAAGTAGTCCCAAAAGGTTGCCTATCTCCAACATGAATCCCGTCACTTTTTCTCTCTATATAGAAGGCTCCATCAATTTCCGGCACAGGTATTAAATCTAGATCTTCACGTAAGGTGACAATCCATCCGCCTTTACGTAACTTTTCAGCCTCACCCAAGCGACTCAATACGGCATTTGCTTTGGCCCCCTTAATTCCATAATTACTTTCCGGACCGTCACCGACAAGATTTAGTGATAAGATTTCCACTCTTTTTCCTGCCATATAGAAACGATTTTATCATAATATCCTATATAAAGCAAAACTCAGAATAATTCCCAAAAACCGTGAGTATCGTATCTGTTACCCCACATGGTGTCCTCCACCTTCGGTTACGGAACACCTAAGATTCTGTCTTGCTTTCACATCTTTCTTTAAAGCTTCAGATATCAACCTTTTATAAGCGAATGCTTTTCCAGAACCGCTTTTCAAATAAAGTTCAAAATCTTTAGCCTCTTGCTCACTTTCAAAAGATCCATACCAAACTAATTTCCATGGAATATGCGGTTTTGTTGAAAATACATTTCCTCTGTTGTGTAATTCAAATCTGTTCCTCAGGTCTGAGGTGTATCCATAGTAGAAAATATGTGATTTTGAACTTAACAATATGTAGGAATAAAACATTCCTCAGTATAACCATTCTGAAGCTTTAGCGAAAGATGGGTTACCCCACATGGATTCGAACCACAATTACTACGTTCAGAGCGTAGTGTCCTACCATTAGACGATGGGGTATTGTATCTGCGCTATATTCTATCAAATTTGTACTTTTTTGACTCGTTTTCAATGGTTGTTTCCTGTCCGTGCCCGGAAAGAACCAAAGTCTCAGGAGACAGCTCCATCAATTTCCGTATACTTTTAAAAATTTCCTCAGTTGAGCCATATTTAAAGTCGGTCCTACCGCGCAGGGCAAAAAACAAAGTATCTCCAGAAAACAACAAGTTTTCTTTTGGACAATAAAAGCATACTCCTCCCGGGGTATGGCCGGGGGTTTTAATAATTTTTATTGTATTAGCCCCCAAATGAATTTCGTCTATTTGATCTAAGTCTGTATCAATATTTTCAATATTCGGTGTTGCCACATTTTTGTTAAGAAAATAGCCTGCGGTTTGATTTTGTCTCTTCAGTAAAAACATGTCTCTTTTACTGCAATATATGGGAACATTAAACATCAGCTTCATATCAAGCGCGGCCATCACATGATCAAAATGTCCGTGAGTTAAAAAAACTCCCGTCGGTTTCAAACTATTTTTTTGTATCTCTTCTACAATATAATCAGCTTCGTCAGCCGGATCGATAATAAAACACTTTCGCTCCTCACTCTCCCAAAGAAGATAACAGTTTGTTTGCATTTCCCCCAATACTAAAGTCCTATATTCCAACATGTTCTTAATTTTACCAACCATTTTAGATATAATGACAGTATGAAACTAACATATTTGAAGTCAATTTGTCTTCTCCTCTGTGCTACCTTTATATTTTCCGCCTGCGGTAAAAAAGATAGTACAAAAGATGTTATCTTCAGTGACGCGGAAAACGAAATAGAAACAATTAGCCCATACGTCGACAAGTTGGCAAGTGTACAAATTGATTTATCCAAAACCATACCCCTCAATCAGGAGTTTGAGGTAATTTATAAAACAGCAAACCCGGACGGTATAGGCAAAGCCACTTTTAAGGCTAAATCAATGAAAGAAATTCCGAAAGCCGGCCTTAATACACCAGAAGAAGGTAAAAAATTGGTTCTTGTCGAAATTTCCATTCGCGGTAACAAGGACAATAAAGGTGAACCCTCTGGTTTCAACCAGATTGGTGATAAACCATCTCCTCAATTTGTGATGATAAATAAGGATAAAAATATAAGTGAAGTGGAAACTACTTATTTCAGCGACAGCTATACTGTCGAAAAAAAATTATTTGAACTTTCAAAAATCACCCTAGATCATGACCAATGGGTCCATACTGCTCTGGTTTTCCAACTGGACAAGGATAGCACCCCGGATCTTGCCTTTAGATTTACTAATCCCGAAGGAAAAACAGCATTTTATGACCTCCAGTAAATCAGCCAACAAGAGACTCTTTATCGGGGGATTGCCATACAAATATAGCGAAGGTCAGCTCTTACGATTATTTATCGGCCAAGGTAAGGTAATAGATGCCAGAATTATTCATAATCAGTGGGGAAAAAGCCGCGGTATAGGCTATGTAGAGTTTGAAGACCTGAACGATGCCATCGAAGCCAAACAAAAATTTCACAATTACGAAATAGAACCGGGCCGAACCATTATAGTCGACTTTGCCCAAACAGATCCCATGTTGACACCCGAAGGTCAGCAAAGACATGCCGAGGCGCAAGCTAAGAAACGTCCATATATTCGTCGGTCGGACAACTATTCCCGCACCCCGGAGGGAGATTCCAAATTTATTTCTACCCATAGCCTTAATACTGATCGGCCGCAAGAAGACCAACAGTTCAAACCAAAATTTGGACCCCGTCTTAAATTCGGCAAAAAGGGTGATTCTTCAAAAACCAAAGCTAGTTTTGAGCATCAACGCCAGAGTGTCTTTAATTCGCGTAATTTTGGGGCCAAAACAGGCGCAAAATTTGCTGCCAGAACTGCCGCCCGTAAAAAAACCCGATGATCAGTTTTCAAAAACCGATAATCGGGCTTTCTCCCATGGATGGTATTACCGACGAGCCGTTTCGTCTGCTTCAATCCCGTATCGCCAAACCTGACCTTATGTTTACGGAATTCGTGAGCGCGGAGGGGCTAAGTCGCGGAGGAGTTAAGCTCTACGACGTTCTTTTGTACTCGAAAGAAGAAAGGCCGATCGTAGGCCAACTTTTCGGAAAAGACCCCGAAAGTTTTTACAAGTCCGCCATAATTCTTGCTCATCTTGGTTTTGATGGGGTAGACATCAACATGGGTTGCCCGGCCAAGACAGTTATCCAACATGGCTCGGGCGGAGCACTGATCGAAAACCCAACACTTGCATCGGAAATTATCAAGTCAACCCAAAAGGGCATCACCGACTGGTATCAAGGCAGGATTTCTATTGACAACCTTGACCTCAATCAAAAAACCCATCAGGTTATCAAAAGAAATTTAAAATATTCCATCATTAAAAGTCTCCCCTTCCTCAAGGGGAGATGTCCCGAAGGGACAGGGAGGTTTGTCCCCTCTGTTTCTGTTAAAACCAGGTTGGGTATCAACGATAAAGTATACAAAACCTGGATTCCTTTTTTACTGCAACACCGCCTGGATTTTATAACAATTCACGGCCGAACGCTAAAGCAAGGTTATTCCGGATCTACCGATTGGCCGGCAATTCAGGAATGTGCCCAAATAGCAAAGTCATCAAACACTCCGATTTTCGGTAACGGCGATATTCAATCCCGCCAACAGGGTATGGATTATTGTAAAAAATATGGCGTCTCTGGTGTCTTAATCGGCCGGGCATCAACGGGGAATCCGTGGGTTTTCAAAGATAGAGAAGCTTCTCTAAAAGAAAAATATTCCACCATGTTACTTCACACCCAGCTTTTCCAGTCTATCTTTCCATCCCGCCGCCTTGATTCTATGCGAAAACATTTTCTTTTGTATTCCACGGGACACCTCCATGCCAAAAAGCTCCGTGCTCACTTAGTCAGAGTAAATTCACTTAACGACCTTTTGTCACTTGAAGACGAGTTTTTAAATTGCTAGATTAAAAGGTATGCCAAACGACAATCAAACATCGCAAACCCTCGTCAGCGTAGAATCACTTATTAATAGCTACAACTCCCGTCTCGACACTCTCCAGACCCAACAAAAGCAATTTAAAGAAATGCTCAACTCGATTCTCGACAACGACACTGATTTTCAAACTATTGCCAAAGAAGCCTCAAAACAGGCAAAACTTAAGATGATTGCAAAGCAAAAAGTATTAAAACTCTCGGAAGCCGCCCAAACTGTAGACAAGATGAAAGAGTGCCAGACCCAGCTGAGAGAAATAAAAACTGCCCTCTCGGATTATCTTTCCCAATATGTAACTCTTTCCGGAACCAACCAAATAGAAGGCATGGATGGGGTTTTACGACAAATTGTTTATACCGCCAAATTAGTTAAAATATCCGGTAAAAAATAAATTTAAAAATTATTAAATTATAAATTATTAAATTTTTTAAAATATGTCACATATCGTTGGTACAGAACAAAACTTTAAAACCGAAGTTCTCGATTACAAAGGAAAAGTTCTCGTCGATTTTTGGGCACCCTGGTGTGGACCCTGTCAAATGCTAACACCGATAATTGAGGAGATTGCCCTCGAACAAACCGGAAAGCTAAAGGTGGTAAAAGTAAACGTCGACGAACAGCAATCTCTTTCCTCACAATACGGCATCAGCGGTATCCCGGCTGTTTTCATCTTTATTAACGGAGAGCTAAAGGAACAAATCATTGGTTTCCGCCAAAAACAAGATTATTTATCAGCCATAGAAAAGTATTAATGGATTTATCGAAAGTTGAAACTTTCTTAAAAAATAACAATCTCCCGCTTTATCGTCTAAAACAAATCCGCAAAAATTATTTTTCCGGTCGTTTTTCCTCTTTTGATGATATGACGGACTTGCCTCTGAGCCTAAGAAAGTCTCTGTCCGCAAATTTTTCTCTACTTTCAGTTATCACCGACAAAACTGAGACCACAGGCAGCACCCAAAAAGCGCTTCTAAATCTCGTCGACAATCAAAAAATAGAATCTGTTCTAATGGATTACGACGGATGGCTGACCGCTTGTGTCAGCAGTCAGGTAGGTTGTCCTCTAAATTGTTCTTTTTGCGCCACAGGGCGTTTAGGTTATAAAAGAAACTTATCAGCCGAAGAGCTAGTAGACCAAATATTATATTGGAACACTCGCTTATTTCCCAAATATATTGGCCGGATTGTTTTTATGGGAATGGGAGAGCCGTTTTTAAACTGGGACAACCTAATCTCTGCCCTAAAAATTATTAATTCAAAAGATGGTTTGGGCATTGGAGCCCGTAAGATTAGTATTTCTACCGCCGGCATCATCAACCGCATCTACGACTTTACAAATCTTAATACCGAAATCAACTTGGCCATTTCCCTTCATAGTGTTAATCAAAAAATTCGCGAGCATATAATGCCGATTGCCAAACAATATCCGCTCCGTGATCTAAAAAAGGCTTGTCTAAATTATGTGCAAGTCACCAAGCGCCAACTCTTTTTTGAATACGCCCTAATGAAGAACATAAACGATAGCCCGGAGGATGCGGCCAAGCTAATTATTTTTATAAATACAAATAGATTATATTATTTAAACTTAATTCATTTAAATCCCATAGAAAAAGGAATTGTCCCCTCCGACCAAAAGACCAGCAACTCGTTTATCTCCATCTTAACAAAATCCGGAATAAATTTTTCTCTACGGCGGACTTTTGGCCAGTCTATCCATGCTGCTTGTGGTCAGCTAGCTGGTAAATAACGAAATTACAGTATAATACAGATATGTTAATCGATGAAGCCAGAATATTAATCAAAGCCGGTGATGGTGGAAACGGTTTTGTCCACTTCTATCGAGACCGTTGGCGGCCCAAAGGCGGCCCGGATGGTGGAAATGGCGGGAGTGGGGGTTCGGTCTATTTTGTCGCGGTTTCAGATATCAGTAAACTTCGCCAATTTCGCCATCAAAAAAAGTATTTGGCTGAAAACGGCAGTAATGGAGGTGTTAAGCAAATGACCGGAAAAAATGGCCAGGATCTTACCCTTGAAGTTCCAGTGGGGACTATTGTCACATACGACAATGGTACACAGGTAGAATTTACAAAAGTTGGAGAGAAGTTTCTGATGACCAAAGGTGGTAAAGGCGGCAAAGGAAATTTTCACTTCCGTTCCGCAACTAACCAAACTCCTCAGGACTTCACTCCCGGCCAAAAGCGAGAATATAAAAATCTTTTTTTACAACTCAAATTAATTGCCCAGGTCGGTCTTATCGGACTACCAAACGCCGGGAAAACTAGCCTCTTAAATGAACTAACTTCCGCCAAAGCCAAAGTTGCCAACTACGCCTTTACCACCCTTGAACCAAATCTCGGGAGCACCAAGTCCGGCTTTATTATCGCCGATATCCCCGGGTTAATTGAAGGTGCCTCATCCGGAAAAGGGTTGGGGATCAAGTTTTTAAAACATATTGAAAGAACTCAAATTTTGGTTCATTGCTTATCGTGTGAATCAACAGATCCCCAGAAAGACTACCACACCGTCCGTCACGAACTAGAAAGCTATAGCTCAGTTTTAGCTGCCAAACCGGAATTGTTAGTCCTGACAAAATCAGACATCCTGGTCTCCAAACAGATAAAACTGCTCCAAAAACAAACCGGGGCTCAATTTGCCACCTCAATCATAGACACAGATAGCGTTAAAAACCTAAACGATTATCTGGCCAAAGAACTATCTTAAGCCGTTAAAGCCTTTTTAATTTTCAACCAATCCTTTTTAAGCTGATTAGCTAATTTTGTCGCTCCATTTTTTGTTGCATCAAAATCATTTTTAAAATCGGAGACGACATCCTCAACAATCATCCCATATTTCTCTTTATTGATTTCCTCCCCGGCACTTTTAACTGCCGCCACCTTTTCCATTACTTTCGAAGTGATTTCCTTGTATTTATCCTTCGCCATTTTCGTTGCTTCACCAAAAACTTCGGTCACTCTACTCTCAGTATCCTCTACTTCTGTCTTTATCGCCTTACCCAACTTACTGGCCAATCTCAAAATATCTTCTCTGGTTTCCTCTCCGGATTTAGGAGCAAACAACAAACCGCCTATCGCTCCGGCTGCAGCACCCAATAACCCAGCCAAAAAAAATTTACCTGTAGTTTTTGACATAATTCTCCTAATAATTCTATAACAACTCAGTCTAATTTATTTTAAGCCTGCTGTCAACATCAAGTAGGTTATTCTATCACCGCTCTTTCCGGCCAATGAGGATCGGTTTTAACATTAAGTTCCAAAAACACTTTCCTTCCGGACATTAGTTCCAATTCTTTTCTGGCATTAAAACCTATTTCTTTAATCTTTTTTCCATCTCTACCAATTATCATTTTTTTATATCTATCCGCCGTTGTAAAAATTGTCGCCTGAATCAAAATTAGTTTCTTTTTATCAACAATCTTGTCTACTACAATACTAATCGAATATGGGACTTCTTCTCTCAAAAACAAATATGCCTTTTCCCTGACAAGCTCCCCAATATATTCCTTAGAGCTAATCGGTATTACTGGTTTTTTAACTGATTTCAATATCTTGACTTCTTCTTCTATTTTTTCTTCGCTATCGTCTCCGAGTAGATCAAAAATCAAATTTACCAACCCCTTAACATTCTTTGATTTAATCGCGCTAATCTTTATATTTCTGTCAAACTCATCCTCCATATAGTTGTACTCTGCAAAATGATCTTTACTACCTGTTGCCGCATCAGATTTGTTATAGACCAGAATTTTTTTGGCTCCTGATTTTCTGACCAATCCCAAGGCTTTATTTTCTTCATCATTTTTTGGCCTCGAAATATCAACCAACATTACAATTACATCGGCCTTGCTGCTTTCCTTTGGTGCTTCGGTGTTTACCCTCTTCCCCACCAAGTCTTCGACTTTTCCGATAACTCCCGGGGTATCGGAAAACAATATTTCACCTCGAGCATCGGAATATACTACTCTCATATTTTTCCGGGTAGTTTGGGGCAGGGGAGATGTGATTGCGACTTTCTGATTCATAATCGCATTCAGTAGTGTTGATTTACCGGTATTCGGTCTGCCGATTATTACCGCTCTTCCTGATTTTTTGACATCTTGAATTTTCATCTTCGATATTTTAACATTAATTTCAACGTTGACACTTAGCAATGGCAATGATAGACTGCTAATTATGACCGAAATACCACTACAACCAAACCAGGAAAAAGCCCTCCAACCAGTGAGGAAAGTCTTGCCATTAATTCCGCTCAGAAACGTTGTTCTTTTTCCTTCCGTTGAAACTTCATTGTTCTTTGGTCGAAAAGAATCGATGAATTCATTGCTTTATGCCTACGACAATACAAATAAATTAGTAATTATTACTGCCCAAAAAAACCCCAAGGTCGAAAAGCCATTATTGTCGGATATTTACACTGTTGGGGTTCTTGCCAGAATTGAGCATATCCTCCAAACCGATGGCAGTCTCCATGCCATAGTCAAGGGTGTCTCTCGAGTGAATATTGTCAACATGACCCAAACAGACCCACACGCCATGGTCGAGTTTGTCGATCTTCCCATAATCCCCGAATCAGTTACCGACATCCAACAGGCCGCAGAAGCCTTGCTTAGCCAACTAAAGAAGGCCTTTTCTATGGGAAGACAATTTGACCTTCCTGCCATGATGCAGCTAAGTACGGGTGTTTCTAGCTCAGATCTTGCCGACCAGGTCAGCTTTTCCACCAACGCTAAAATGCCAGAAAAGCAAACCTTACTTGAAATGCTTCTCGTCAGTCAAAGACTAAAAGCCGCCACAGAATTTTTGGTTCAGGAAATGAAAGTCGCCGAACTGGAGCGGACAATCGAAGACAGAACCCAGGAGAAATTTAATACCGGCATGAAACGGAACATTCTGGAAGAACGCAAGCGCCAAATTGAAAAAGAATTAAAGAAAATCGGTGAAAATTCTTCGGGAGAATTTGGTGATTTGGAAACAAAAATAAAAAAACTCAAAATGCCCCCTGAGGTAAAAAGAAAGGTTCTCAAGGAGTTTGACCGTCTTGTTGAAATGGGATCAATGGCTCCCGAGTCAAGTTATATCAGAACCTACCTGGAAACCGTTGCTGAAATGCCCTGGGGAAAATACAGTGTATCCAATCCGGACATCAAAAAAGCAGAAACTATTTTAGACAACGACCATTATGGCCTCAAGGATGTAAAGGAACGAATCTTGGAACATCTAGCCGTCATCAGTCTTAAAAATAAAAATAAAACAAAAAAAGATGAGCCCGTTTCCACAACAAATATTCTGTGTTTTATTGGCCCACCGGGAGTTGGAAAAACCTCTATTGGTAAATCAATTGCAAACGCCCTGGGCAGAGAATTTGTTCGCGCTTCACTTGGAGGCATCCGTGACGAGGCCGAAATTAGAGGCCACCGTAGAACCTATGTCGGCGCTATGCCCGGAAGGATTGTAAAGGGGCTCAAAGACGCCAAAAGCATGAACCCGGTTTTTATGTTAGATGAAATTGACAAAATCGGAGCCGATTACAGGGGAGACCCCTCATCCGCTTTATTGGAAACTCTCGACCCTGAACAAAACAAGGACTTTAATGATCATTATCTTGATTTTCCTCTCGATTTATCAAAAGTCTTTTTTATCCTAACCGGAAATAGTCTTAGTACTATACCCGGCCCCCTTCGTGATCGTCTAGAAGTCATCATGTTCTCCGGATACACCCAGGAAGAAAAATTTCATATTGCTAAACAATACCTAATCAAAAAAGAATTAAAAGCCAACGGTCTGAGTCGTGAAAAAATACCCGACCTCAACGACAATACTATTCGGTACATAATCGACAAGTATACCCGCGAAGCCGGAGTCCGTGAACTAGAAAGGGTAATCGCCAGTTTATTCCGGAAAATCGCCAAAAAGATTGTATCTGGAAACAAAATAAAAACTGACTTGAATAATACTGCAACCATCAAAAAACTTTTGGGTCCGGAAAAATTTAGTTCACAATTAAAAGGCAAAAAGGACGAGGTGGGAACCTCCACCGGCCTTGCCTGGACTAGTGTTGGGGGCGACATTCTTTTTATTGAGGTCAATGTTATGCCCGGAAAAGGTCATTTGATCCTTACCGGCAAGCTTGGATCCGTCATGAAAGAGTCCTGCCAAGCCGCTTTGTCATTTGTCAGAAGCCAAGCGAATAAATGGCATATAAAACAGGATTTCCACAAAATCGATATTCATATTCATGTCCCCGAAGGAGCTACTCCAAAAGATGGTCCATCCGCCGGATGTGCTATTACTACCGCCATCGTTTCCGCCCTTAAGGGAGTACCCGTTCCCCGGGATATCGGAATGACCGGCGAAATTACCCTCAGAGGCAACGCTTTGGAAATTGGCGGTCTCAAGGAAAAATCAATTGCCGCTCACCGTGCCGGTCTTAAAACCATATTTATTCCGGCTGATAACAAAAAATCTCTGGTTGAAATTCCAAAAGAGGTAAAAAAGGATATAAAATTCATTCCTGTCAGCCACTATTCCGAGATCTACGACAAAATTTTTAGCTAATATGACATCATTGCGCCTGCCCGCCTCTGGCGGGAGGAGCTTTTCAAGCGACGAAGCAATCATTACAGGATTTGACTATACAAATCTCTCCACTCCGAATTATTGCTTTTGTTAAAGATTGCCACAGTCAATCCTTCCTTCGCAATGACGAAATCTCTACATCTTTTCAATCGGTTTTAATCCCAATAGCACCAGTCCGATACGAATTATACTAGCCGTGGTTTTCGTCAAGAACACCCTAAACGCCTCTTCTTTGCTTTCTACGATCCTATTTTTACCATAGAATTCATTAAACTTCCTGGCCACACTCAAAATATATTCAGCCACTACTGCCGGTGAGAACCTACAAGACGACTCTATAATCTTTTCCTCAAATTTGTAAAATTCTCTAAGTAGTTGTAATTCATCTTCATTTATTGATAGGGGAACCGAGTCAATATTTTTCTGTTCAAGTATTCTAGTTTTGGCCAACACACTCTGGCATCTGGCATAAGTGTACTGAAGATATGGCCCCGAATCTCCGTCCAAGCTCATTATCTTATCCCAGTCGAAAATAACATCCTTTCTTGGGTCAGACGACAAGTCATTAAATTTAATTGCCCCGATTGCCACCTCTTGAATCATTTCCTGTTTTTCAGTTGACGTCATTTCTTTGGACACACTGCTCTTTTCAGCTACTGCAGTCGCCATCTCTTTCGCTCTGTAAATTACTTCAGATAAATGAATTGTCTGCCCTTTTCTGGTAGAAAACTTCCCATCCTTCCACCTTATCAAACCATGACCGATATGTTTAAACCCATCCTTCGGCATCCACCCAAGCATTTTAGCGACCGCAAATACTTGTCTAAAATACAAATTTTGATCAGAACCCACCTCATAGACAATTAAGTCAGGGTTCCAGGTCTCTTTGCGATATTTTATTGCTGCCAAATCTCTGGCCAAATATGTAGTCGCCTCATTAGTCTTTTTCAAAATTATCGGAGGCATATTTTCAAATTCTATAATTAACGCCCCTTCACTCTTCCTGGTTATACCCTTTTTAATACAATCATTTATTACATCCTCGAGCATTGGTAAATAAAATGATTCTCCATACGCAAAGTCAATTTTTACCCCCAAAAGATCATAAACCCGGTCAAATTCCAAAAGAGAAATATCGACACACTTTTGCCAAATAGACTTAGCTTCAGAATCACCATTCTCTAATTTGGAAAACCACTCCCTGGCTTCTTCAATCAACCCCGGTTCTTTTTCTTCTTCCTCGTGGAACTTCACATATAATTTTTCCAAATCGTCTACCGTCATATTGTCCACCGTCTTTTTCCCCCACTTCTTTACCGCCACAATCAATTTTCCGAATTGTGTGCCCCAATCGCCCAAATGATTGTCCCCAATACAATTCCACCCTAAAAATTTATAAATATTATAGATTGCCTGACCGATATTGGTTGACCGTAAATGCCCGATACCAAAAGGTTTGGCAATATTCGGAGCCGAGTAGTCCACCACCACTGTTTTACCTTTCCCGTATGCATTAAGTTTATTTCTAAACTCTATTTCGTAATTGATTACTTCTGCCTGTCTTAGTAAAACTTCATTTTTCAAAAAAATATTAATAAATCCGTTTCCCGCCACTTCCGCCTTTTCAATCAATCCGCTCTCCTGAGAAAAAGCCGAGATTTTTACAAGAATTTCTTGAGCCAAAACTTTCGGGTTCTTTTTTTCTCTTTTTCCCAGAATCATACCGATATTTGTCGAATAATCTCCAAAATTACTATCGGCCGGATGTTCAAAGATTATTTCATCACTATCGATTTTATAGCCCATAGAACTAATAGTTTGGGAGACAATCTCGGTCAGCTGTTTTACAATATCAGTTTGCATCATAAGATAATATCAAAAAACCTTTACTCCGTTTTTCATGTCCTTTTCCAATAAAAGAATACTTATCATCCCGTTTTCTTCGTCATCAGCGGCAAAAATCATCGCCTCCGATTCCTCACCCATTATTTTTTTCGGAACCATATTAACCACAAACACTGTTTTTTTATCGATTAATTCTTCTGGCTCATACCATTTATGTATACCGGAATACACCGTTTTTACCCCCAACTCGCCAAAATCTACTCTCATTCTGATTAATTTCTCCGATTTCGGAACACAAACTGCTTCAATAATTTGGCCTACTCTAAACTCAACCTTGGAAAAATCGGCATAAGTTATTTGATCCATAATCGATTTTATCAAATAAATCACTTTATGATATCCTAGAGGATGAAGATAAACCCCAATATGTTTCGAGGATATGATTTACGTGGTATTGCTAATGTCGATTTAAATCCGGAAATAGTTCAAAACATCGGCCGTGCCTATGGAACTTATTTATCTAACAAAGATATCAAGGATGCAGTTGTCGGTCGTGATTGTCGTCAGACCAGTTTGGAATACTCAGAGGCACTGATTAAAGGAATCAGACAGTCGGGGATTAATGTGGTCGATATTGGCCTAACCATGATAGGCACCTTTTATTGGTCTCAACATCACTTAAACATCCGAGGGGGTGTTTTTGTTACCGCCTCACATAATCCGGCCGAATACAACGGCTTTAAAATTGCATCTGACCTTTCCGAAACGCTTGTCTCCGACGGAATGAAAGAACTCCGTATAAAAGTAGAGAATGATGATTATGTTCAAAATAAACCCCAAGGTACTTACAAAGAATATGATATTAACGAACCCTATTTTCGGGAAATTATTAAACTTTTCCCTCAGAATAAAAAATTAAAAATCCTAATTGATCCCAGTCATACCACTGCCGGTGTAATGGTTCCGTCTCTGCTTCGTCGACTAGGCCACGAAGTAATTGAAATGCACTGCAATATCGACCCCACGTTTCCACTTGGAACACCCGATCCGACAGAGTCATTCGTTGCAAAAAGGTTGTCACAAGAAGTTGTTTCCGCCGGCGCCGACATTGGCTTTACCTACGACTCTGATGGTGACAGAATCGGAATTGTCGATGAAAAAGGTGGGATTATTTGGAACGATGTTTTGTTGGCTATTTTTGCGGCCGATGTTTTGGCACACCACCCAGGCGAGAAGATCATGTTCAACACCCTTTGTTCCAAAATAGTTCCCGAAACCATTGTTGCCAACGGAGGTGTCCCATTCATGTGGCGAACAGGCCATTCTTTTTTAAAGAAAAAAAATCAGGAAATAAAAGCTGCTTTTATTGGTGAACTTTCCGGCCATTTTTTCTTTTCAGCAGATTTCTATAATCATGATGATGGTATTTATTCCACCGTAAGACTAATTGATTATATCGCTCGAACAGGTAAAACATTATCCGAGGCAGTTTTAAAGTTGCCTCAATATATTTCCAGTCCAGAGATAAAAATCGGCAGTCCTGATGACAAAAAAGTTGCTTTAATGTCAAAAATCAGTCAAATATTGAAAAAAGATTATCCCTCCGCTGAAATTGTAGATGATGAGAGAGCCGGAGATGGAGTCCGACTCGATATGCCGGATTCTATGTTTGTGGTCCGTTATTCCCAAAACGGACCTTATCTAACCATAAAATTTGAAGCCAGAACGCAGACTAAATACGAAGAACTAAAAAAATACATTGCAAATCTCATGCGCACTTTTCCACACGACGTAGACTGGTCATTTGGCGCTAATTTGGAAAGCTTAGAGTAAAGTCCATTTTTATTGTCTATTATATTTTTATGACAAAATATCAACCTTCAGTCGAAATTCTTGATCGTTACGCCGACGTTCTCGTCAACTTTGCCCTTAATCACGGCAAAGGAATGAAAAAGGGAGAAGTGGTTTTTCTCCAAGTCCCGGAATCTGCAAAACCTCTCCTAGTTTCATTGCAAAAAATAGTCCTTCGGAGTGGGGGACACGCCATCATACAATATCTCCCCGATGAAATCCAAAAAGATTTTTTTGCCCTGGCCTCAGACGAACAAATAAATTTTTTTCCTGCCAAATTTTTAAAAGGAAAAATCGACCAGGCCGATCATTTTCTCACCATTTTAGCCGAAACCAATCTTCACGAACTTGAAGGCATAGACCCATACAAAATCATGGACCGCAATCGCTCCATGAAGCCCTATCTCGATTGGCGAAATGTCAAGGAAGCCAAAGGAAAATTTTCCTGGACACTTGGTCTGTATGCCACCCCTGCCATGGCCAAAGAGGCCGGTATTTCTTTAAAATCATGCTGGAAACAAATCATTCGCGCCTGTTATCTTGACAACCACAGCCCCGTTAACAAGTGGAAAAAAGTCCAAATCGAAATTAATCGTGTAAAGGACAAATTAAATAAACTTAATATTGAAAGTTTACATATTAAATCCAGAAATTGTGACTTTACAGTTGGGATCGATAGAAACAGAAAATGGCTAGGCGGTAACGGTGCCAATATTCCCAGTTTTGAGCTGTTTATTTCTCCCGACTGGCGAAAAACCAACGGCCATATATTTTTCAATCAACCCCTTTACCGTTACGGTAATCTGATAAAAAACATAAATTTAGATTTTAAAGCAGGTATAGTAATCAATGCCACCGCCAATTACGGCCAAAAGGTACTCACCGATTTATTAAAAGTAGAAAACGCAAACAAAATCGGTGAATTTTCTTTAACTGACAAACGCATATCCAAAATAAACAGCTTTATGGCAGAAACTCTCTATGATGAAAATTTCGGAGGCAGATTTGGCAATACTCATATTGCCCTGGGTAATTCTTTTCGAGATTCTCACCCCGGTAATACTTCAAAAATTACCGCAAAAGAATGGGATGATCTGGGATTCAATGACTCAGCCATCCATGTTGACCTAATATCTAGCGAGAATCGAATGGTCACCGCAACCTTAGAAAACGGCACGCAGATAATAATCTATAAGGATGGTGTCTTCTGTATTTAAACACTTCACAACCTACTAACCTATCTTCTATCTTTTGGTTGTAAAATTTTTAACTGAGGAACTATATTCAACCCCGGATGCGTTCTTAGAGTGTACTTTATAATAGTACTTTCTACCCCGGCTTAAACCAGAGAGCTTTACGGAATGAATTTTTGTCAAGTTATTATCTAAAGTCGTCGAATTATTAAGAAAAATTGACATTACTCCATAGCTCACCCTACTTGTTCCTGGGTTTGAGCTTGTCCAGTTTATTACCACCGAACTACTGGTAATATTTGTGGCGGAAATTGCCGATATAACTATTGGCTGAGCTGTTGGTATCGGAATTGGTGTTGGTGTATTTGTAGGAGTGGGTATACTAGTCGGTACCAAAACAGGTATTGGGTTTTTATAAATTCTAATTTGCCCTCTGTTTGCATCAAATACATACAAATCATCATTACTATCAAAAACTGCTCCAACCGGCCAATTATAGAAATCAGACAGATAACCATCAGGTTTTGCAAACTCTGGATCGGACGGGTTATTCTGGTTAACAAGTGCCGGATCATTATAATACTCAACAAACCTGTTGCCTCCATAAGGATTTTGCCCTACCACCATTTGATTTAGGCTATTGAATGTTGGTTCAAAAGTCATATGTGGATAGCTGTTCGATGAGCTTTTTCTCGGAAATGACTTGGTGGCGAAGGTGGCATACATAACTTCTGCGTTGTCCGATGGAAATAAGGCCGAAGAAAACATCAGCAGTCTCCAGTTTCCCGCCGATTCCAAATAATGGTCCGATACATACAAATTCCCTTTTTTATCTATTGCCAAAGCCCCGGGGTAACACAGCATATTCAAATCCGCCGTCAGTGCTGTCCCTGAATTGGGCTGAGGCACCACACCTCGATTACACTCATTCCCGTTAATATCATTCTGCCCCAATACAACGTCGACCACCGGATCAGTCAGTGGGGTTCTTATTCTAAACACTCTGTGATTAATAGTGTCTGATACCCACAAAAACTCAGAATGTTCCGTAATCGCTAATCCGTGAGCATCATCAAAATTCACCTGCCCTCCGCCTAAAACCTGAATCGGCGAACTAATTATTTTCACTGCCGACGCACCGATCGATAAAGGTGCCTGGTATAAAACTACTTGGTTGGACCTCATTATCCAAACTCTGTTATCAGAATCAACTTTTATCTGTTCATACCCGGGATTTGGTAGCTCGCTAAAATTAGAAACGCCTACATAGCCATCCGGTGTTTGGCCGTTTACAAGACTATCCTTATCATTCCAAAACAATACCCTGTTATTACCGGCAATCAGCTGGTTTCCGGCAATAGCGACTCCCACAAAACCCGGATGCTCAAATCTCCTGGCTGAAGTAAAAT
This sequence comes from Candidatus Shapirobacteria bacterium, assembly GCA_041659325.1. Lineage (NCBI taxonomy): Bacteria > Candidatus Shapironibacteriota > Candidatus Shapirobacteria bacterium. The sequence goes on from JBAZYN010000001.1 coordinate 223,128, forward strand.
TATATCCGTATGGTGGAGAAAACAACCTCTTCGTTTGAAGATAACTCCCGTCACTCTGTTTTGTGAACCTATAGACATCTTGTCCATATACATATGAAGAAGGCAGCAAACTACCTTCACTGTCGATCCCCACTGAGCCACCCCCCAATGCTTCAACACTTAATTGTGTAATTACGTTAGTACCGTTGCTATCCCATAATCTGATCCGACCCGACCATACATTATTATCATATACAAATATCCCTCTCCCATCCGGGTCTATTTCTACCGCCACTGGATTTGTGTGATCTGCTCCAAAAATGGCTCCGCTCATTCCGACACTAAACGGTTCACTAAATTGGAGAACTCTATTATTATAAGTATCGGCAACTAATATTCTTGCATTGTTACCGTCATATCTCACCGCTCCCGGACCATGCAATCTATCAGGTGAACTCCCGTATGACCAATCGCCCCCTGTCGTAAAGTTTGGTTGACCCAACACTACATCAGCGGTCTTAGAAATAATACCAGTCTGCGTATCTCTTGGAAATCTCAAAACCCTGTTATTTCCACCATCGGCTACCCATAAATTTCCGAATTTATCGATCGTAACTCCGCCCCCGGCAGCGCCGATAGAGTGAAAGCAGATCGAAAACGCAGTTGGAGGCGGTGAAGCCGAAAAACCATTCCCAATCCCTCCACTGATATTACATTGATTACCGCTAAAATCCGCCTGGCCCCAAACCTCATCCGCCACCGTATCCGTTGTAAACGGGCTAATAAACTTCAATACTCGGTTGTTTTGCGAATCGGCCACAAAAAGATTTCCATAATCATCAACGAACATACTGACAAAACTTTTGTCTTCCAGCGTTGTCCGGGTAGACTCTGGCATCCCACACAAAGTCGATGCCGATGCCGGTCTCCTGTTTGGGTATGTGTCAAAACTTGCATCCTGATTACACGCCCCATAATCACTCGCCGATGGCTGTCCTATTACCAAATCCGCGCTGCACGGTGAATCTCCACTATAACAGTTGGCGAGATTTATCCCAAGTATTCTGCTATTTCCCGAATCCCAAACGTAGAGTCTACCCGGGCTTACCGACCTATCAATTATTGTTCCACCCGGTGATGATACTTTAAACGGTACTACCTCTCGGGGGGCAATCTCTCCAAAATCTCTTTTACCAATAACTGTATCAGCCCAAAAATCTCCGGAAATACCCCGACTTACAACTGCCCCTTGAGCCAATACAAATTCTTTTTTTTGATACCACCAGACGCATGTCAAACTTACAATGAAAATTGATATTACTGACACATAAACCACTTTCGAAAGAACCTTCATAATATATTTTTATCAAACCAATAAAAGCACTTAGCTCAGTAAACAGCAGCAATATATTTTTGTCAATGGGTACTTATCGTCCCCTACAAGTCCCTAAATAATATCTCCTTAAAATCGGATACTCTTCCGTTACATATCTTTACCCCTTCTTCTTTCAGAAGTTCCATCTTCTTTTTCTGATACTTACCGTCTTTAAATCCAAAATAGCCTCCGATCTTTCCATTACTTTTTACCACCCTATGGCAGGGGACTTCGGGAGCAAATGGATTATTCCTTAAAGCCTGGCCAATAGCCCGATAACACTTGCACCCCATAATATCTGCAATTACTTTATAAGTGGTTACGTTGCCAACAGGAACTTTTTTAACTATTTTGTATACTTTATCTCTAAATTTACTCATACGCTAGACAGCCGTGTTGCCGTTCATTAATATTATATCTCTATAAATGTTTAGCCCTGTTATACTCATAAAGATGACCTCATTTCATATCAAGTTGATTGCAATTATCGCCATGGTTATCGACCATGTAAGTCTTTTCTTTTACCCTGACAATCTTGCTCTAAAAATTGTCGGCCGGTTATCTTTCCCGCTTTTTGCTTTTATGGTGGCGATTGGCGCCCGTCACACCCAAAATATCAGCAAATATTTTTTGCGAATGTTAATTTTTGCATTAATCTCACAAACTCCATATCATTTGACCCATCGGCTAATTAATCCTGAATTTTCTAAACTAAATGTTCTTTTTACATTTTCACTAGCCCTCTTGGCAATTATTCTGAGCACCAAAATCACCAAAGTCCTCGTGAAACTTATACCAATAGTACTCTCTGCGGCAGCGGCCCAGTTTCTAAAAACTGATTATGGGGCACTGGGGTTGCTTTTGGTCATTTCCTTTTATTATTTTTTTGATAATTTCAAAATTTCTTCTTTCTCACAAGTTATATTTGCCTTCCTTGCCACCCTTATATCTGTCTCCGGTTTCAAACAGTTTTCCATTTCGCAAATTGATCTTGGCCCTGCAATAAGCCTACTCACTATCCCGATTATCTACTCCTACAATTACAAAGAAGGTCCAAAAGCAAAATACCTATTTTATATCTTTTACCCACTTCAATACACAATAATCTATCTCACCATGACTATATTTTCCCGATAGCAACTTGGAAACACCTACAATAAAGAGCATTTTGATATCATTCCATCTGTTCAACAAAAACAAACTAAAATAAAAGCACTTTATAATATTTATTGATATATCTTTATAGTCAATAAACCCTATTAATAAGCAAAATAGTAATAATATTATCACTTCTGGCTTTTTCCCTTTAAATTAATTAAACTGTGTAAATTATTGATTGTAATTTCAAATATGGAACATAGAGTATCAAGAAGAGATCTTCTAAGATCGGGAGCTGCTGCGCTAGCTGGTCTAGCTGCAAAAGGTTGTATGCCAGAATCTGCCCCTTCGCAAACAGCACAACCTCCTGCCAATAGCAATGAGGCTCCTCAACCATACGTTGAACAGCCCGCTCAACAACCTACAGTTGCAGTGGTTGAAGAAAGACCATCTACAGACAAATCTCTGAATGAACTTTATGATATATATCAAAACGGTGACTTGAGTAAAATTGCTCCGGAGCGTAATTTGGATGAATTAGATCCACGTATTCAAATGATCAGGCAGTATGCAAACAATATTCAAAATGGAAATGCAAAACAGATAGTATTATCCGATCTTGATAGGTTTACAGAACTTACTTCTAACAACCCTGAAACAATAAAATTGTACTATGCTGAAGATGGCCGAGAATACTTGAGAGTTGCTTTAGTTCAGGCACATATCGATGATTCCAAACAGACTGTTCGTTTCGAATTTTTATTAGCTCCAGATCGTAAATCTCTAACCGCCAGTAACCTAGGTGATTTTGTTCATGAACTTCACCACACGATCGCTCAATACGATTATTATGCGCAACACCATACGCTTCAAAGAGACTCACAAATTGAAGAAGCAGAAGAAGTAACTTGTTCTCACCTTGGTAATTTAATACAAGGTCTAGCACTAAAAGATTATCCTACCACAGAGGATTCATCAGAGCTTTTAAAATCTGATATCGGAATTGACGCACCACAGGCAGCTGCACTTTTGGATAATTCTTATAGTTCAGAGCCTGGCAATCCAACCTGGAAGGTTATACAAGACCTTTCGTTGAGATTCGTCTTAAACAGGGGGATCGATAAGTTTAAAAATAAATATGGTGACAAAAAAACAATTTTTAGAATATTGCAAATTATAAAGAACGGAAAAATTAAGGAGGCTCTTATGAGTAAACAATTTGAAGCAGGGAGAGATAAAATTGACACCTATTATAGCCAAAATCCAATTAGTGAAGATATCCAACAACAAATTGAAACTCTACGCCAAGGGGGATATTTACACAACGACTTCATACCACAATCCTATTTATCACACTAAAAATCTAATATCTTCATCGATTGGTGACCCTACGGGGAATCGAACCCCGGTTATTTGGATGAGAACCAAATGTCCTAACCGCTAGACGATAGGGCCTTACTATGTATTAAATTTTCAATAGCCTTTCTGCTTTTCCACGACTTAATTATTTTTTCTCTCTTTCGAGCCAAAGAAAGGCTTGAAAACTTCTCAAAGTATATCAAATTCCAAGGCAATTTTAACTTCGTATATCTGGATCTTCCGGCATTATGATAATTTAGTCTTTGATATATCTCAGACGTTGACCCCACATAATAAGAATTATCCCTCAATGAAGCTAGAATATAAGTGTAATACATAACTTACTCTAACCGCTAGTCCCGATCCTTCGGATCGAGGATGCTCGGTCCCTTATATTCAGACCGGCAACGATAGGGCCGCGTGTTGTACAATTAAAACAGATGAATTCTATCAAATTTCGTCATCAAATTCTTTTAATTCTCATCACCGCTCTTTCATCAACAATTTTCTGGTTGATATTTTATCTCAATATACCCTCCCTGATTGGTTTTCCCGCCACCACCCTTGAGACGATCTTCTCAAACTACGACGGCCCAAATTATATGATTATCAGTAAATGCGGCTACAATCGTGACTGTATCGCTTCAAATTTTTCCCTTCCCTCTGCTCTCGAATATTACCCCGCTCATTTTCCGGCTTATCCGCTCATAATTCGCTTCTTTGACAATTTCTTATCCGGCCCCAAATCAATGCTTCTGGCCACTCTTTTTGGATCAATTTTCCTTAGTCTTATTTTATATAACTTTTTTAACCAGTTTATAAATTCCAAAAAATCACTCTGGCTATCAATTATCATGATATTTTTCCCCGGAAGATTGTTTATATTGCGTCAAATCGGCGCTCCGGAAACCTGGTTTGTGGCCTTTATTCTTCTTTCTATACTTCTCTTTCGCCAAAAAAAATATCTCTATTCTGCCTTATCCGCGGGTTTTTCCTTATCTTTTAAAAGCCCCGGTGTGCTATTGGGTGTGTCATATCTTGCTCTGGCTATATATGAACTTCTTTTCCAAGATTTAAAGCTTAAGGAAATCTTTCGAAAGTACATTTATTTTCTTTTTATTCCTCTGATCCTGCTTGCAATATTCTTTTTATATCATTTTCAAACGGGAGACTTTTTGGCTTATTTTCATAGCGGTGACAATTTTCACCTTAGCCTTTTCCCATATACTGTCTTTATAAGCAATCGATCCTGGATCAACACCATCTGGCTTGAGGACGTTATTTATATATATTTTATTTCTTTATACGGCATTTACCGTTTGAATAAAAAGTATCATCGTGATCTGGTTTCAATATTTCCATCTATATTCCTCCTTGCTACCCTTTTTGTCGCCCACAGGGATATCAGCCGATACATTACCCCTATCTATCCATTTCTCATGCTTTCTTTTCATAAAACTCTTACTCAAAAATCCTTCAAGCTTATCTTTGTCATCCTTCTGCCGGCAATTATCTTATATGCGATCAATTTCGCTATCGGTAATACCGCTCCCATTGCCAACTGGAAACCATATCTATAATCCATCATGACTGATTCTGTTACCCAAATACGTTCAAGTGACCAATCAATACGAAACCATCTTAAAAGCTACATGTCCTCTCTTGAATCAGGGGACACAAGTGTTTCACAGCTAGTCGACACTTACAAACAAATACGTCCATCACTCCACGTAAACCTCTTCTCGGACAAGATCGATATCGGTGCTTTAACGTATTGCCTAACCAGGCTCCCAAGATGTTTTTTTTATGTCGAAACCCTATTACTCGCACAACACCTATCCGATTTTCAAAACAAAGATCTTGATATCCTAAGCTGGCAAAACAGAATCGCCCCGGACCGGCGTAGACAGGTCTTTTACAATCCCAACACCAAAACCGCCATTACTTTTTTATCATCTGACTCGGATATTGATGACATTATAAATATCCTCATTTGTTTTCATATAGAATGGTCCAAGATTGGGAAAATCCTCACCGATAATGGTAAAGGTATAATCGATTTCGAAAAATACAGCCTATTTGGCCTAAACCAAACCGAGTGGCAAAGACTTAAAACTGTTCTCGGAAAAAATTGGAAAAACCATCTTCAAAGTAGCACAGAAATAAAAAACATTGTTATCAAGTTAATATCCCACTCCGATGAAAAATATCAACAAACAATTTCTGCGTGGTGGACCAATGTTTCTCAGAAATCATTTTACCTCGACTTTTCGAATTTGCCGATTTATTTTATTTCCTCCAACCAACACAGTCTGGTAAATATTATTGGTCGGTATGTCACCCAAAAAGAAAATGACATTTTTTATTTTATTCACAAAAAACACCCCGACCTTGAAAAAGAATGGCAATCAGTTAAAAACGGCAGTAATCTGGTAAGAATCACAGATTTTTTATATTATATTTCCGGAAAGTATTTCCAATCGTATCCGGATGAACAATTAAAAAAAATACAATATGAAGAATCTTTAGGAATTAAAAAAATCCAGAGCATCAACGAACTTATCTGTAACGTCCAAATATTTCCGGTTAGTATATTTTCTAAATTACCTGTAGTCGATCCGTCTCTTTCCCTTATCAACATAGACAAAATATCAAAAAGCGACGCTTTGATTGTAAATACCGATTATCCCCTTGGTTTTGCAGCCTATTATGTTTTTCGGGAAATATTATTAAAACAAAAAAACATCAGGGGTTTATATTCAATTGGCAAAGCTGCCATTTTATCCGGTGAAATCGGCGACATCCAGGTCCCTTCTTCTATCTTTGATGAAAGAACCGGAAACATATTTAAAATCAACAATTGTTTCAATCATGAAAATCCGATCATCTCAAAACAAAATCAGGTATTTTTAAACCAAAGAGCCATCTGTGTCTATAATCCCTTTCTCGAAAACGAAAAACAATTAAAAGGTTATATAGACACAGGTTTCAACATTGTTGAAATGGAATCAGGCCCACTTATGACTTCAATTGCTCAGTGGCAGTCAAGGAGAGATACTCCTCAAAATGTCGTCTTTAATATTGGCAAATTACCCTTTGACTACGGCATTATCAACTATGCCTCTGATAATCCTTTGTCAAGAACTTTAGGAGAGGGGTCAATGGCCATCAGGGGAGTTGAACCTACTTACTTGGCAACAATTAGCGTTCTTCAAAGAATCATCGATTTAGAGTGCATATAACTTTCCGTTATCGTCCTCAATCACCCCATCCATTATCATTTTCGATATCAAAATCGAAATTTCAGGAATATTCATGTTAATTTCTCTTGCCAGTTCGTCAGTTGTCATCGATTCCCGCCGTAAGACGCTTATTACTTTCTTATATTCAATATTAATATCGTTTTCCTCAAAAATATCCATTTGCGTTACATAATTTTTTTGACCTAAAATCTGGCCTGGGCTAACAGCGATTTTTGCCAAACCCTGGTCTATCAACCAATTGCTTCCCTCGGAGGCGGTTGAGGTTATTTGCCCCGGAACCGCAAAAATATTTTTCTTCTGCTTAAACCCAATTCTTGCCGTAATTAAACTCCCGGATTTTACTCCCGCCTCCACTATCAAAATCCCTAAAGTTGACATTCCTGAAACAATTCTATTTCTTTGAGGAAAACTCCACAACGTTGGTTTAAAATCAGGCTCATATTCCGAAACCACCAATCCGCCATTTTCTAATATTTCGGCATACATTTCGTCATTTTCTATCGGGGTTAAACAATTTAATCCGCAACCCAGTACGGCTATAGTTTTTCCACCCAAGCTCAAACATGTTCTATGCGCCTCACTATCAACTCCATACATAAAGCCGGAAATTATAACTACCTTGTTTGCCACCAAATCAGGCATAAATCTTGCAATGACCTCACGGCCGTATTTTGTCATTCTCCGGCTACCCACTACACTCAATGTTTTGGCAAACAATCGGGTATCCCACTCACCCCGGTAATAAAGTTTTTTTGGGCAACCCGATATTTTTTTAAGCTCCATGGGAAAACCCGATTGGTCCTGACAAATTTCATTGATTTTCCATTTCTTCCATTTATTCATTGGATATCTTTATAGTGTTTAGTATTTTCTCCCAATAGGCATACCGCATCGATTCTATATTTTGAATAATTTTTATTAACCTCAGGCCGTTCTATCAAATAAATTTGCGCCACTCTTCTGATTTGGGCAATCTTCCATCCGCTGATCATTTCTTCTGGTGTGCCGAATTTGTTATCGGTCTTAAATTTCACTTCCACAAAAACCAGTCTGTCTCTGTCGGTCATAACTAAATCAATTTCCCCGATATGACACAAAAAATTAGATTCAATCCACCCAAGCCCTTTTTTCTCCAAATACATTCTTGCCCTCTCTTCGCTACTTCTTCCTTTACTATAATTTTCAACTTTTACCTTCATTATTCTCCACTTCTAATTCTATATTGCAACGCCTCAGCCACATGAAATTCTGAAATTTCTCTGCTACCGCCCAAGTCGGCTATAGTTCTCGACACTTTTATTAGTCTAAAATATGTTCTGGCTGACAAATTAAATTTGTTTACCGCCTGTTTTAAAAGTAAATTTGCTCTTTTTGTCAGTTTTGCAAATTCTTTTAAGTGGGAATTTTTCATATCCGAATTACTATGAACCCCGGATATATTTCTGAACCTATCAGTCTGAATTCCCCGGGCTTTAATTACTCTTTTCCTGATCATGGCCGAAGTTTCTCCTCTATTTTCTGCGTCGACGTTAACCATTAGTTTGTTTACATCCACAGCCGGGACATTTAGATGCAAATCAATTCTATCCATTATTGGCCCTGATAATTTTTTTTGATAATTCATAATTTGGTGAACACTGCATTTGCACTCTTTTTTTAAATCACCCAGATACCCACACGGGCAGGGATTTGCTGCTGCCACCAACATAAATTGTGCCGGAAAACTCATCGACCCCGCCGATCTGGAAATGGTTACATTGCCATCCTCAAGCGGCTGCCTTAATGCCTCCAATGTATTTCTACCAAACTCCGGAAATTCATCTAGAAACAATACTCCTCTGTGGGCCAAAGACACCTCCCCGGGGTGAGGGTTACTACCTCCTCCGATCAAACCCACCAAAGAAGTTGTATGATGTGGTGACCGAAAAGGTCTTGTCCTTACCAACGAACCTCCCGGGGGGATATTTCCCGTAACTGAAAATATTTTTGTAACTTCCAAGCTTTCTTTTTCTGTTAAATCCGGCATTATCCCCGGAATTGCCCGGGAAAGCATTGTCTTTCCACTCCCTGGTGGTCCCATCATAAAAATATTATGCCCACCGGCAGCAGCAATCTCCAGCGCTCTTTTGGCCTGTTCCTGTCCAAGTATTTCCGAAAAATCAAAATCCGGTCGTAATTCGTCGTTTAGAATTTCACGGCTAATCGTTTTTAGGGGCTCTATTAACTTATTCCCCCGCAAATGACTTATCAAAGCAGTTAAGCTATCGACCGGATAGACGTAAACTCCTTCAACTATAGAGGCCTCGTTGGCACAAAGTCTTGGAACAAATATGTTTTTTACCCCCTGTTCTCTGGCTAATATCGCCAAAAGAAACACTCCTCTTGTGTGCCGTAAACTTCCATCCAAAGATAATTCACCATAAAAATATGATTTTTCTTTCGGCAAAGACACATCGCCTAAAGCGCTTATAATCCCAATGGCAATTGGCAAGTCATAATATGCGCCATCTTTTGGTAAATCAGCTGGCGCTAAATTAACGGTAATCTTTGCTGTAGGAAATTCAATATCAGAATTAATAATCGCGGTCTTAACTCGCTCTTTGGCTTCCTCAATGGCCTTACTGGCTAATCCGACAATCCCGAATCCCGGAAAACCCTTTTCCGCAACATTAGATTCAATTTCTACATCAACTGCCTTTAGACCATAATTTGCCGCACTACATATTTTTGTCAGCATCTATACTTACTCTACCATTCAAAAATACTCTTCACTAGCCACCATTACTTTCTCCCTATCTTTAAGTAATATCATCTCGCACATATAACCTTACATTTATCCCCATATCAACCAGACTATTCCCTGTCAGCCTTAAATCTTCAGGACCCAACAAATCTGCCCCGGCCAACAGTACTTCAGCCCCTCTGTCCACGATCCTGTTCTTGTCCTCTCCAATAACTCTCATTATATCGGGATAGTTTCTTACTGCCAACGTGCGCAACACGCCTCCAGCGCTTTTTGTCATTGACCTCAACATTCCTCCTCCGTCATCGCACACAACTTGTAAAGCCCAAAAAAAAGTATTATCCCCAAGACAAACTTGTTGTCTTGCAAAAATTTTATCAGCCATTGCCTCAGAATCTATAGCACCATAAAACTCTACTGTCCCTCTTGGCATCGATACATTATACAGTATTTAACTACCCGAAAACTACCCGAAACTTGATAAAATAACAATGTGAATTTCCATCTAGAGTCCGACATGAAACCAGCAGGGGACCAGCCCCAAGCCATCGATAAACTGGTCTCCGGACTAAACTCCGGCATCTCCAAACAAACCCTGCTAGGAGTTACCGGCTCCGGCAAAACCTTTACTATTGCCAACGTCATCCAACAAACTCAACTTCCTACTCTAGTAATATCTCACAACAAAACACTCGCTGGTCAACTTTATCAGGAATTCAAAGAATTATTTCCAAAAAACAAAGTCTCCTATTTCGTTTCCTACTACGATTATTATCAGCCCGAAGCTTACATCCCTGCCTCCGACACCTACATTGCCAAAGAAGTTGAAATAAACGATTTAATCGATAAACTTCGACTCGAAGCTACTTCAAACATATTTTCCGGTGATGACAATATTATTATTGCGTCTGTTAGTTGTATCTACAACATCGGCGACCCAATTCAGTTCAGTGGTCGTACGATTGATTTTGCCCTCGGCCAAAATTGGAGCCGGCGCATCTTTTTAGAAAGCCTAATTTCCCTCTATTACACCCGATCAGAATTAGAGTTTAAACGTTCAACCTTCAGAGTCAGGGGTGAAATTTTTGAAATATGGCCCTCCTATCAGGATTGGATTTTGGTCCTCGAATTCAAAGAGGGAACACTTACAAAGATTACCAACCGTCACCCCTTTTCCGGCCACGAATTTGATCTAAAAGAATTTCGTTTATATCCTGCCAAACAGTATGTTGGTGCCTCCGGCTCTGATCTAAAACCAATTTTTGAAAAAATCCGCTCTGATTGTCAAAAACAAGTCGAAATTTTTAAATCTCAGAACAAAATTCTTGAGGCTCATCGGATTCAACAACGAGTTGAATACGACTTGGAAATGCTAACTGAAATGGGTTATGTCAACGGTATTGAAAATTATTCAATTTATTTTGAAGAAAAACGTCAACATGGCGACCCGCCATTCACCCTTATTGATTATTTTAACCATAAATGGGGTAAAAGTTTTTTGACCGTTATCGATGAATCACATGTCACCGTCCCCCAAATCGGCGGTATGTATTTTGGTGACTTATCCCGTAAACAAAATCTTGTTGATTTTGGTTTCCGCCTCCCTTCAGCTATCGATAACCGTCCGCTTAAGTTTGACGAATTCTACAACCGAACGCCCAAAGTTATCTATGTCTCCGCCACCCCTGCCGACTATGAAATTAAAGAGTCCAAAGGAAATGTAATCGAACAAATCATTCGCCCTACCGGCCTGATCGACCCACCTATCACTATCCGCCCTAGTATTTCTCAAATTTCTGATCTAATAAGTGAAATAGAAAAACGAGTTGCCAAAAAAGAACGTGTCTTAGTAATCACTATTACTAAACGTATGGCCGAAGATTTATCAACATATTTGTCAAATGTCACAAAAACCTGCCTGCCGGCAAGTACGGCCCCAATTCCTTTTAAGGTTGCCTATTTGCACTCTGATATTGATACTCTGGAAAGGTCAAATGTTTTGGATAATCTCCGTAATGGTAATTATGACGTTCTGGTCGGTATCAATTTATTAAGAGAAGGTCTGGATTTACCGGAAGTCACTCTGGTTGCTATTTTAGATGCAGGAAGCCAAGGATTCCTGCGGTCAAAATCCTCTCTCATTCAGATCATGGGTCGGGCCTCAAGAAACGTAAACGGCCAAGTTATCCTTTATTCCGACACCATGTCCGATGCCATGAGCGGTGCTATCAAAGAAGTCAATCGCCGTCGGCTAATTCAGCAGAAGTATAATGAGGATTATGGAATTACCCCTCAAACCATTATCAAATCCATCCGTCCAAAAATTATCCAAATAGAGGCAAAGACAGTCGAGCCATTAATGCAAATAGATCCCGAGTCTCTTACTCCGCCACAAAAAAAACAATATATCACCAAACTCAAAAAAGAAATGCGCTCCCTTGCTTCCGATATGAATTTCGAAGAAGCCATTCAAATTCGGGATAAAATTAGAGATATCGAAAAAATCTAACTAACTAAAACGCCCATATATTTGGTAAAATATAAACTTCATTATGACAAATTTTCAAACCAAAATTGTAGTCAAAGGTGCCAGGGAAAACAACCTCAAAAATGTATCCTTTGAATTCCCCAAAAATCAGCTGGTAGTTTTTACCGGAGTTTCCGGATCCGGCAAGTCATCCATGGCCTTTGACACCCTTTTTGCCGAAGGCCAACGTCGTTATGTTGAAAGCCTCTCTTCTTATGCCCGCCAGTTTTTGGGCAGTATGAAAAGACCAGAAGTCGATTTAATCGAAGGACTTTCTCCGTCAATTGCTATCAATCAAAAGGCTATTTCCCACAACCCCCGCTCTACTGTTGGCACCGTCACCGAAATCTACGATTATCTTCGACTTCTTTTTGCCCGCATTGGCCATCCTCACTGTCCACAATGCGGCCGGGAAGTTGCTCCTCAAACCACCAAACAAATTGTCACCAACATTCTCGACAATGCCAAATCAGCTGTCACCGGTCCATTCACCTATCGAATATTGATTTTAGCCCCGGTTGTCCGCGACCGGCGGGGAGATTTTAAAGGTCTTACTGACAATCTTCGCAAACAAGGGTATAAGTGGATCAGGGCCGATAACTCTCTAATAGACTTGTATACGGATTTCGGTATTGCCAAAACCAACAAACACACCATCGATGCCGTTATTGACCGTGTCTCTATCAATAAAGATAGTCTAAAACAGCATGATGAGCTTTATTCCCGTTTAGTCGACGACGTCGAGCAAGCCATGAAACTGTCAAACGGTCTGACCATAGCCAGTCGGATAGATGACCAATCTTTTGAATTTCCAGACAAACCAAAGGAGATGGTTGATAACTTATATTCCGAAAATTATGCCTGTCCTGTCTGCAACATCTCCCTTCCGGAAATCGAACCACGTCTTTTTTCTTTTAATTCTCCCCAAGGGGCTTGTCCTGAGTGCAAAGGTTTGGGCTCAAAATTCCAGATCGACAGATCCAAATTCCCCGAATGGAAAGCTCAATACTTAGAAGCCAGGTACTACAATTCACCCTCTGACGCTGTCCGTGAAGAATTGGAAAATCTAATGATTAAAGAGAGTTGCCACGTCTGTGCGGGCTCCCGCTTAAACAAAGACGCCCTTTCCATCACTATAACCGGGAAAAACATTTATCAGACAACTTGTTTATCAATTGAAAACCTAACCAACTGGGTTGGCAGCCTGGAAACAATGTTAACAAGCGACAAAGAACAGGAAATATTGTCCCCTATCAAAAAAGAAATTTTGGCTCGACTCGAATTTTTATTGGCCGTAGGCCTTGACTATCTAAGTCTTGATCGGGAAGCGGGAACTCTTAGTAGCGGCGAATCTCAACGCATCCGTTTAGCCAGTCAAATCGGTACCGGTTTAACGGGAGTTTTGTATATATTAGACGAACCAACCATAGGTCTGCATTCCCGCGATAATGATCGGCTTATTACCACCCTCAAAAAATTAAGAGACTTAGGTAATACCGTTGTAGTCGTAGAACACGACGAGGATGTTATCAGAAACGCCGATCATATTGTCGATTTTGGTCTTTATGCCGGCAAAAATGGCGGTGAAGTTGTCGCTCAAGGATCCATAAATGATATTTTAAATAACACCATATCTTTAACCGGTAAATACCTTTCTGGTCGTTCCGTCATCGCGAGCGTAGCAAAACAATCTTCAAAACAATCAGCAAAAATTACTATTCATGGCTGCCGCCAGTGGAATTTAAAAAATATCAATGTCGATTTTCCAATTAATCGCCTGATCTCTGTTACTGGCGTCTCCGGCTCCGGCAAATCCACCCTAATCCACGACACCCTCTATGGTGGTATTCGAAAATCAATCTATGGTAGTTATTATGGCACAATAGGGGAATACGACAAAATCGAGGGCACCGGCAATATCTCTGACGTTCTTTTAGTCGACCAATCACCTATAGGTCGAACTCCCCGCAGCAACCCCGCCACCTATACCAAAATTTTCGATGACATCAGGGTCTTAATGGCCAAAACCACCGAAGCCCAAATCCGCGGTTTTGGTGCCGGTCGATTTTCCTTTAATGTCAAAAGTGGTCGTTGCGAAGCCTGCCAAGGGCAAGGCCAAATAAAAATAGAAATGCAGTTTTTGCCCGATATTTATGTTACTTGCGATGAATGCCACGGCACCAGATTTAAAGAAGAAACTCTCGAAGTAGATTACAAGGGCAAAAACGTCGCCGAAATTTTAAAACTTACTATTGATGAAGCTGCTGGGTTTTTCACCAACATCCCAAGTCTACGGCGTAAACTTGGCACCATTCAGGAAGTTGGATTGGGATACTTAGAATTAGGACAACCATCAAATACACTTTCGGGAGGGGAGTCACAAAGACTCAAAATCAGCCGTGAGTTAGTCAAAAAATCAGGTAGTCGAATCTTGTATGTTTTAGACGAGCCAACCACCGGGCTCCATTTTTATGATATCGACAAACTAATCAAAGTCCTTCGTCAGCTTGTGGATAAAGGCAATACGGTCGTAGTTATTGAACACAATCTTGATGTTATTGCCAATTCAGACTGGATAATCGATATGGGCCCCGAAGGTGGCGAAAAAGGGGGAAATATCATCGCTTCAGGAACCGTAGATGACATAATCGCCGCAAAGTCAAGTTATACCGGCGCCTATCTTGCCAAAAAGTTAAAATGATTCTTCTCAAAAACTTACCCGATAAGCCCGGAATTTATATCTATCGAGACGTCAATAATAAAATAATCTACGTTGGCAAAGCCATAAATCTCAAAAAACGAGTTACCCAATATTTCCAAAGAGATGACGCTTTGGGCATAAAAACATCTGCCCTGGTTAGCCAAATCCACTCCATTAGCTTCAAAACCGTAGAATCAGAAATCGAAGCTCTGATTTTGGAATCTTCCTATATAAAAAAGTACAAACCAAAGTACAACTCCCTTCTGACCGACGATCGAAGCTATATCTATATTTGCATTACCAAAGATGAATATCCAAAAGTCTACTCGGCCCACAAATCCTCTCTGCCCACCAACGCCTATATCTATGGCCCCTTTCCTGACGGCTCAGCCGTAAGATCAATCCTCAAAACAATCCGCCGTTTGTTTCCTTATTATGGAAACAAAAACCATCCTAAAACCCGGTGTCTCTATTGCCATCTTCATCTCTGTCCTGGGCCAAATCCAAACAAAATTCACTATCTCCAAAACATCAAAAATATCAAAAAGATTCTCAACGGCAAATTCAAATCAGTCGGCAGACAACTAAAAAAAGACATGCTTTTGGCATCCCAAAATGAAGACTATGAAATTGCCATAGAGACAAGAAACCAACTAGAAGCTCTAACATATATTACTACAGGTTGGCACAACCTTTCTAATCTCTTTGAAAGTACAAATTTACCCGAAGACCAAACCAGCAGTGCCATAAATGGTCTGAAAATTGTCCTAGAGCCATATTTTCCCAAACTAAGAAACCTAAATCGGATCGAATGTTTCGATATCTCCCAAATGGGTACAAATCATTTTGTTGGTGCCATGGCTGTTTTTGAAGACGGAAAGCAAAGATTTGACCAGTATCGTAAATTTAAAATCTATTCCAAAGTTACTCCCGACGACCAGTTTATGATGAAAGAAATTGTTTTTCGTCGTCTAAAACACCCCGAATGGGGAACCCCCGACCTAATTGTTGTCGACGGAGGCAAACCGCAAGTCTCTTCCTGTCTCACCCTCACCGATACCCCATTATTTGGAATCGCCAAAAAACTTGAGACGATTACTATCAAGACACCCCAAAGCTGGATTGAAATCAATTTACCAAAAAACTCCAACTCCCTTAAGCTCCTTCAAAACCTACGAAACGAAGCCCATCGATTTGCTAATAGATATCGAAAAGAATTAATGCAAAAATCAATTATATGAAAATCTCAGTAATTGTTCCTTGCTACAACGACGGTAAATACATTAATCACGTAATAGACCAATTAAGAAAATCAAAATTTGTCGGTGAAATAATTGTTGTCGACGATGATTCCGGTCAGGAAACAAAAAATCTTCTGCAAAAAATTAAAGGTATTAATCTGATTACTAATACCCGAAACATCGGTAAATCAAAAACTCTAAAAAAAGGAGTTTTGGCCTCTAAATTCGATTATGTTGCTTTTATTGATAGTGACCTAACTGGTTTTACCTCACGTCACTTTGAAAGCCTCGTTAAACCGGTTCTAGAAAATGTCTGCGACATTACTACCAGTGTCCGCGGAAAAGAAGCCTGGTATGGTATCCTTTCCGGATTTTCCATTGCCTACACCGGTGAAAGAGCAATGAAAAGAGAATTAATGACGAAAAACATCGATCTCTTTAACAATCATGGTTATATTATCGAGGCAGAATTTAATCGCCGATTTTTGGGTAAGACCCGAATGAAGGGGATCCTTTGGTCCGAAGTTGGACAACACGGTCAACCTGAAAAAAACGGTCTTCGTGGGTGGTTAGTCAACGGGCGCCAAGTAACTTCTTACCTCAAATATCTTGGCCCCTTTGAGATGCTTCGACAACTTGTTCTTGTTAAGCTCCCGTCATACGTTCTAAACTAGGCCAGTAACTCTTTCATTTTATCCAATCCTGCTTTAGCGCGGTCTCCTTCAAAATGTTTCCTTGCTGGTTCCAATTTATCAATCAACCAGTCGCTTAAGGCATTTTTTAAATCTAGCGGAAATAGCTTTTCTCTCTCATAATCAGCAATCAATTCTCCAACGCTAGTATAGATAACATCTCCGCCAAATCTCTCCGGCCGATTTACCCTAAATTCACCGTTCTCCTGTCCCCAAAAGACCAACGACTCCACCCAATTGATTATCGGATTAAATCTAATTTCTTTTGGCGGGCCATAAGCTTTTTTCACCTTACCCCTAATTTCGTCAGGTGTATCGTGAATAAATACTGCAGAATTTGGCTTTGACTTACTCATCTTAAGGTCGATAGCCACCTCTTCGGCTTCTTGTTTTAAATCAACTGATTCCGGCCCGACTAATCCGGCAATTAGATTTTGGTGTAAAGCAATCGGAGCAATTACTTTACCCAACTTATTTTTTAGGGGGTTTATGGTCAATTTTTCTGCAACTTGTCTGGCTACCACGTGGGCTTTCCTCTGATCCATCCCGGCATGTGCCAAATTTACCCCCATCGTAAATATATCCGCTACCTGTAACGGTGGATAGAAAAGAGTTGCCATATCGACATCATTTCCCTGTTTTTTACCCATAATCGAAATAGACCTCAAGTTACGTGAAAGCGTTACATGCTTCCCCACCTCCATAAAGGTTTCCCAATGTTTTAAATTATTCTCGTATAGTTCTTTGCCGCTGATAAACTCAACCTGCCCCTCGTCAACTCCATGGCATTTCAAGGAAGCAATCAACGCCTGTTTAAAATAATTCTCCGAGGCCCACCGAATATCATCCCATTTCCCACCGAGCTTATTATTTAAAAATGTGTGGAAATCAGCCAAAAATACTTTGCACTTGACACCGGCTTTCAAAAAGTCAGCAATTTTCCCCATCGACAAAAAACCGGTTCCCAAGTGGACCATGCCGGATATTTCAAATCCTATGTAATGCGTCAGAGGAGTATCTGTATCCATTAAACCTTTCAATTCATCAATCACCAGTACTTCCTGGCAGTTTCTTGTTATCAGTTCAATTTTTTCTTGTATATCCATGGCTTATTATAGTTTGAACTAAACTATTTGTCATTTTTTGATAAGTTCCCGCGCCCAAACTTTTCCAACTCAGCCCAAATATTAATTGACCCTCTGGGCAAACACCAACAGTCGCTTCCAGTCCGTCCCTATTGGCCAACAAGTCTGGAGAATCACTACTTCTTTTTCAGGGTCATTATATTTCAAATACTCAACTTCACCGGCAGATACTACTTTTTTATCATATACCATATAGATATAAGAATTACCCGAATATCTAATCAAAAATTGATCCTCGTTTGTTAATTCACCCAATAGGTAGAACACGGCATTTTTCCTAACCATATCAAAGCCTTGCTGCGTTGAGTGAGCGAATATATAAGTCATATTGCCTGCTCCCGAACCCGGTGGGCTAGTATCTTTTGCCTGAGCCACCACATTGTTTTCCAAAACCCTTAGATACTCTGTTTTATCAAAAGGAGAAACACTCGCAATTACCTGTGATTCAGCCATAATCTTTGGTATTGAAATCAGATATTCCGAATCAATATACGCCGTAACCCCCACCCCCGGAGTCGGTGAGACGCTATAGGGTGGTGTTTGGTCTACCACCTGCTGAAACCCACGTGAAGCAAGATAATATCTTCCGGAAGCATATAGTATAGGCCAGTATAAATACACCAAAATTCCTGACGCTATAAAAAACAAAAAGTTACCAAAATAAAAAACCATTTTCTTAGGTAATGGAGGATTGCTATAAATTACCCCCTTATTGGACCTAATCAGTACCCTTCGTTTTTTAGGAGTTACCTTAAAAAAATCAATCATTAGTCTATTCTATCGATAGTTACTCGATTTGACAAAAGCAGAATGCTCCTTTAATATATCATCCTATGCAGCTGAAAACCGCGCTAAGCATAAATAAAACCCGACTTTCTAGCCGGAGCATTGCTCTGTTATCATCTGCAAATTTTATTTGCCTCTCCTTTTAACTTAGGGTTTCGAAAATCCGCGAACCCCTAACGACATACACAGAGAGGTTTTTTTTGGCGTTTAATTAAAAAATATGACAAACAAAACACTACTAACCCAATCGGGTTTCAACCAGTTGAGTCAGGAGTTATTAAATCTAAAACAAAAAGAGGAACATCTTGTAACCCAAATCGAAGAGGTGGCCCAGCCTGATGAATCAGGTGAAGATGGTTTGGCCACTCAACTTAAAGAAGAGCTCGAACTTGTATCCGGAAAAATAGAAAATCTCGAAGAAGCTTTGGAAATGTCTCAAATCATAAACGGAAAAACTCCAAAAAATGGCGTCGTTCAAATTGGCTCAAAGGTAAAAATTAAAATTTCCGGTAAAAAAGAATTAGAATTTAATATTGTCAGCCATCTTGAAGCAGACCCAAATCAAAACAAAATATCCGACCAATCACCGCTTGGCCAAGCGTTAATTGGTTGCAAAATTCACGACGAGGTAGAAATTGAAGCCCCGATCGGCAAGCTAACATACAAAATCATCTCCATTAGTTAATCTCGTGTAAAATTAATTATGTCGGATGAAAAGCTAAACGATCTCCAGAAACAGCGCCTGGACAAATTCAAAAAATTACAGGACTCCGGAATCAATCCCTATCCGCAACCGAACCTCAAAACTAAACAAAGCTGTTCTGAGGTCTTAACAATGTTAGGCTCAAAAGTTACCGTTGCCGGTCGTCTCATGTCGCTTCGTGGCCACGGCCGTATCCTTTTCGCCGATTTACATGATCGCACCGGAAAAATTCAGCTTTTCTTTCAGGAAAAAATACTCGGCACCGAAAAGATTAAACAAACCGAGCTCCTTGACTTAGGTGACATTATTTGTGCCTCAGGGGAGGTTATAAAAACTCAGGCAGGAGAGCTTACCATAAACGTTGACTCATTTGAACTGTTGGCAAAAAATCTTCGCCCTCTTCCTGAAAAATGGCACGGCCTCAAAGACATCGAAGATCGTTACCGCCAACGGTACGTTGATCTGATTATGAATCCTGATATCCAAAAAGTTTTTGAAATCAGAACAAAAATACTCACTGAAATCAGGCACTTTTTAGACAACCGTGGATTTCAGGAAGTAGAAACCCCCGTCCTGCAGCCGGTTTATGGCGGCGCCTCCGCAAAACCATTTATCACCCACCACAATACTCTGGATATGGATATGTATCTTAGAATTTCTGACGAACTTTATCTAAAAAGACTGATCGTTGGTGGATTGGAAAAAGTCTATGAAGTCAGCCGCGATTTTAGAAACGAGGGAGTTTCCCGCTTTCACAATCCTGAATTTACCCAAATTGAGTTTTACTGGGCATATGTTGATTATGAGGTCTTAATGACATTCACAGAAGAATTAATCACCCATGTTATTAAATTAATCAAAGGCAACCTATCTTTTTCTTTCCAAGGACAAGACTTAGACTTTTCCCCTCCTTTCAAACGGCTTACTTTCAGAGACGCAATTTTTGATAAAACTCAGATAGACATTGACACTATTGACTCAATTGACCTGTTCAAAAAAATAATCAAAGACAAGAAATTAAAAGTCGATTTAAAAAATGTAATCGGAATTGGCGAGTGTTTTGACGTTTTGTACAAAGAACATGTCCGTCCGTATATCATTCAACCAACATACATTACCGACTATCCCGCCGCCATGATTGCCCTTGCCAAAAGAAAAGAAAACGATCCTGAAAAGATCGCTTCCTTTCAGCTTCTCGCCGCCGGTACCGAGCTTCTAAAGGCCTACAATGAGCTAAATGACCCCAAGGACCAATATAATCGTTGGCTAGAAGAAGAAGCCCTTACAGAAAAAGGCAGTGAAATTGCCATGCAGATGGACAAAGATTATATTCGCGCCCTGGAATACGGCATGCCCCCCACGGCTGGATGGGGAATGGGTATAGACCGCTTCTCTCAATTTTTAACCGATCAGCCTACCATCAAAGACGTCATCTTCTTCCCGTCTATGAAAAACGAAGATGGCTCTCTCTCTAAGATTAATAACAAAGTATCTCCTGAATCTCATCCTCAATATCTTATCGACAAAAAACTACTCGAAGCCTATCCCTCCATTAAAACCGGCATCGCCATTATTGAAGGAGTTAGTGTTCAAAAAAGCAACGTCGAGTTGGATAAATTAAAGGAGATCACAGCTAAGAAATACAAAAACTATTCTTTAGATGACATTGATAAAATTTCATCCATTCAAGCCTACAGAAAATTCTTCAGATCATTTGGAGTTGATCCGGCTTCTCGCCATCCATCGCCCGACGCTCTCCTTCGTCGCCTAATTTCAAAAAAAGGATTATATAATATCAACACCCTGGTTGATGCTTATAACGTCGCTAGTCTTGAAACTAACTTAGGCATGAGTGCTATGGACATGGCCCACCTTAATTTCCCCGTCACCCTTCGTTTCTCCCAGTCTGGTGAAAAGATTGTTCTCCTTGGAGGCGAAGAAACCAAAACCACTAAAACCGGAGAAGTTGTTTATGCCGATAATCAGGGTTTAATCACTCTGGACCTAAATTATCGTGACTGCGACAAAACTAAAATAACTTCACAAACCAAAAATGTTCTACTTTACGTTGACGGTTGCCCGGGGATTTCTAGCCAAGAAATTGCTAACGCTCTGGAACGGGAAATTGAACTAATTCAAAAATTTTGCGGAGGGATAGTTACATTTAAAGAAATTATCTAGTTTCTGTAATTCATGTCTATCCAAAAAATTGATCACACTTTTTCAGAGTCAGATTTATCAGAACTAACCACCTTTTTCCCTGATTATGTCAAATTAGTCGCAGATATTGATAAAAACATCCTCTATGGTGGATCCGAGTTTCACGCTGATATAGAAAAAATTTTGCTAGATCAAGGATCTATCCAGGCTTCTCTTTGGGGAGGGGGAGTCCACACTAAAACTAAAAAAATCGACTGTTTAGCAATTATCAATATTCGACCGGGAATTAATCCTGATCCTAATATCTTAGATTCAAAAATACGGGATAAGTTTCTCAAAATTGTTAAGCTTTATTTTCCTGACTATAATTATGGATAGAGACAAAATTGAGTTATTTAATGTTTGTTCTGACCTCCGTCGGGCAATTATTGATTTAACCAGTAACCCAACCCAATCACCGGAGAACAACCATTTCATCCAAAACATCACCAATAACTTCCCTCGCTTGATAAAAATTGACCCAAATATTAGCCATTATATAAAGCCATCCCAATTAAAAAACGACCATCTTCCCAATCGTCTTTTTGCAGAAAATTTATTAATGGCTAGCCTTCGCTTACAACGTTATCTAGGTTATTAATATGCCTAATAGTCGCAAACCCTATTACGAAGCCGTCAAATCAATTCTTGAAACAAACATCTTCTACCATTCTTTAGCTCTTGAAGCCTGCATGGGTGGAATCTACGACTATCTCTCTTCTCAAAACCGGCTCAATCCGTTCGAACCGCCTAAAGACGATTGGCTTTTGGCCGGATTAATTCACGATATTGACTATACACCTGAAATGAAAGACACCCATCCATCAAAAACCAATGAGGCTCTCTCAAAAAACGGTCTTTCGGTCTCTGACAACATCCTCCAGATAGT
This sequence comes from Candidatus Shapirobacteria bacterium, assembly GCA_041659325.1. Lineage (NCBI taxonomy): Bacteria > Candidatus Shapironibacteriota > Candidatus Shapirobacteria bacterium. Next base: position 245,828 of record JBAZYN010000001.1, read on the forward strand.
AAAAGCTCATGGGTGGCACTACCCCGGCGGAGTAGAACCCGAATCTTTTGCTCAATGGGCAATCTATTGTGCCGACAGTTTAACCGGTCTTATTATTGCCGTTGCTCTGGTTTACCCCTCAAGAAAACTTTCAGACGTCAAAACGTCTTCCGTCCTAAAACGTTTTCTGAAAGAACCTAAGTTCGCAGCCGGCACCAGAAGAGAAGAAGTCAAATTATGTGAATTAGAAACTGGCTTAAACATTCCCCTGGAAAAATTTATCGAGATCTGTTTAACCTCAATGCAAAAGATTGCCTCAGATATCGGTCTTTAGATTAAATGATATACTCTGATATATTTATTAACTGCGATGATTCTACGGGTATTTATACAAAATTTTCTGTTAAAATAATCCTATCAAATGATCGATATTAATTTAGTCCGCCTAAGCCCTGAAATTGTAAGAAAAAACCTCATCCGGCGGCAAAAAGACCCAAAACTTCTTGATGATGTCGTTGCCATTGATGTCCAATACCGAAAAGTACTTCAGGAAGTTGAAGAATTAAGGGCAAAACAAAATTCCATCAACCGTGAAATCAAGGGGAAACCAACCGATGAGCAACTAAAATCAGCAACTACCATTAAAGACCAATTAAAAGGTCTTGAAACCGCCCTCACAGGCTTCGAAAACCAGCTAAATAATGTTTTAGAACTTTTACCAAACATGATAGCTAGCGATGTCCCCGACGGCAAAGACGACCAGGACAATGTGGTATTCAAAGAAATCGGAACTATCCCAAAATTTGATTTTAAACCCCTTGATCACGTAGATTTGGGAGAAAAACTAGACATTATCGATATTCCCCGCGCCTCAAAGATATCCGGCTCGCGATTTGGATATTTCAAAGGAAAGGGTGCGGTTTTAGAAATGGCAGTTATGTTTTACGCTTTCAGAAAATTAATCGATAAGGGTTTTACCGGCATGATCCCCCCGACCATGGTAAAAAGTTCTACCGAATGGAAATGCGGCTATACCAGCAATCAAAATTTATTCAACGCTAGTTATTCCATTCCCGAAGACGACTTAATCTTTATCTCAAGCTCTGAGCACTCAGTTGTCCCATACCACATGGACGAAATCCTGGATGCAAATAAACTGCCGATTAAATACGTTAATTTCTCTCCCTGTTTCCGCCGTGAATCAGGTACCTATGGCAAAGATACCCGGGGGCTTTTCCGGGTTCATTTTTTCAACAAAGTTGAAATGAATATCTTCACTTTACCCGACTACAAAATTTCAGATGCCATGTGCGAAGAAATGCTTGCCATCGAAGAAGAAATTATGCAGGAGCTAGGAATTGCCTATCGCGTCATGAAGTGTTGCGCCGGTGATTTACCTCAACCCAACCGAAGGATGTACGACATCAATTCGTGGTTTCCCGGCCAAAACGCTTTCAGAGAAACCCAATCATGCAGTAACTGCGGGGATTATCAGGCCCGTCGCCTAAACACCAAAACAAAAATCAACAATAAAAATGAGTTGGTGCATATCCTCAACGCAACCGTGATCACAGACCGAGCCGTATTGGCCATTATCGAAAATTTTCAGCAGAAAGACAACAGTATCCTTATCCCAAAAGTCCTACAACCATTTACAAATTTTAACATTATTAAACCCAATTAATTTAGCTTAGAGGAGCCACCCTCCCCGTTTTCCGTCTGTCATAAGCCGGAAAATCGGGGTTGGTTTTTTTATAAACTATGCTATCTATTTTCAAAAATCTGTTTGACGATAATCGTCGCCGGGTCAAATCATTCGAATCGATAATTTCAGAAATCAATAAGCTAGAGCCCATCATTTCCCAACTCTCAGATAAGGAATTGTCTGAAAAAACCACTTTTTTCAAAGATCAAATCAATAAAGGCAAAAAGCTAGATGAAATATTACCGGAAGCCTACGCGGTTGTTCGCGAATCAATAAAAAGAACCATCGGAGAAAGGGCATATGATGTTCAATTATTAGCCGCTATCACCCTCCATCAGGGAGCTATTGCCGAACAAAAAACAGGTGAAGGTAAAACTCACTCCGTTATCTTTCCCGCCTACCTTAATGCCCTCACCGGAAAAGGCGTACATATAATTACTCCAAACGATTATTTAACCCGTGTCGGCGCCGGATGGTACCCCAAAGCCCTCCATTTACTGGGTATTAAAACGGCCTGTATCATCCACGAACAATCATACATTCTGGATCCCTCGTACAAAGATACTACCGAGACTTTTGATGACCGTCTCGCGCATTTAAGACCGATCAGCCGACAGGAAGCCTATGCTGCCGATATTACTTATGGGACCAACAATGAATTCGGTTTCGACTATCTCCGTGATCATATGGTCAGTGATCAAAAAGATGCCGTTCAGAGTAATCACAACTTTGCCATTGTTGACGAGGTCGACTTCGTTTTAATTGATGAAGCCCGTACCCCTCTAATTATATCTTCCCCAAACAATCAACCGACCGACAAATACAATAAATTTGCCAAAATAGCCGCTGATTTACAACCGACCGACTATGTAATCGACGAAAAATCAAGGTCAGCCACCCTATCAGAATACGGAATTAGAAAAGTTGAAAGAGTAATAGGCGTCACCAACCTCTATGAGGAATCCTTTGAAACCATTCATTACATCGAAAACGCTATCAAAGCGCGGGCTTTGTTTCACAAAGACAAGGATTATGTCATAAAAGACGGCGAGATAATAATTGTCGACGAGTTCACGGGTAGGTTAATGTATGGTCGCCGATGGTCCGATGGTCTTCATCAGGCGGTTGAGGCCAAAGAAGGCGTCACCATACAACGTGAATCACAAACTTGGGCCACCATCACTTTTCAAAACTATTTTCGTCTATACGCTAAATTAGCCGGGATGACCGGAACTGCCAATACTGAGGCTGAAGAATTTAAAAAAATATATAACCTTGATGTTGTTTGTATTCCAACCCATCGGCCCTTAAACCGTACCGATGACCAAGATTTAATTTTCAAAACCCAAAGATCAAAATATGTTGCTATCGGTAACTTAATCGAAGAGCTACACAAAAAGGGCCAACCGGTCTTGGTCGGTACCACCTCAATCGAAAAAAATGGAATTATTGATTCGCTCCTGACCAAAAAAGGCATCCCTCACCAACTACTAAACGCCAAAAATCACCGCTCCGAGGCAGAAATAATTGCCAAAGCCGGTATAAAAGGTGCTGTCACAGTCGCCACTAACATGGCTGGTAGGGGAGTCGATATCATTTTGGGCGGACCAAAAGAAAGTCAGGACCCCAACTCCTGGCAAAAAAATCATGACGAAGTTGTTTCACTTGGCGGGCTATACGTCATTGGCACAGAGAGACATGAGTCGCGCCGGATCGATAATCAGCTCCGCGGTAGAGCCGGGCGTCAGGGTGATCCTGGTTTTTCCCAATTCCATGTTGCCCTGGATGATGATCTCATGAGAATTTTTGGTGGAGAAAAAATTAGCAGTATTATGACCCGCTTTAATATGCCCGAAGACACACCACTAACCCATCCCATAGTTTCAAAAGTCATCGAACAAATTCAGGTAAAAGTGGAAGGTTATAATTTTGATGTCCGCAAAAGCCTGGTTGAATACGACGATGTAATCAACAAACAAAGAAAAATAATTTACGGCCTTCGGGACAATACTTTGAAAAGAAGTTACGATAATCCCAATGCAAACAAGGACGAAGTTTTTAAATATCTTACAAATGAAATAAGCCAAATTACTTCAAACCACATGGAACCTGAGACCGGAACCTATGATACCGAAAAAATTGTCCTTGAATTCTCCGAAATCCTCCCTATGGACGAAAGGGGTAGGGGCAAAGTAAAAGAACAACTTGCGAAAACCGATAATTCACAAGATTTTCTCCTTAAACTTCTTGACCATAATTGGAAGGAAAGAGTCAAGTTTTTTGGTGAAAATATCACTAGCTCAATTCTTACCTATTCAGTTATCTCTACCCTCGATCCGTTATGGGTAGAACATCTAACTGCCCTGGATGAATTGAGAGACGGAGTAAGGCTTCGGGGTTACGCCCAAAAAGATCCTCTTATTGAATATCGCAAAGAAGGTTATGAAATGTTCCAAAAATTAATGCGCCAGTTTGAATATAATTTAGCTCGAAAAATTTTCCGTCTGGAGCCTGTCTCCACCAACAATCCTACCGCCCCGCAAAACGCCACCGAACGCCGGGGAGAAGATATCAAAATGTCATCGCCCGTAGTCCAAAACGACTTGCCACTCACCCAAATGGGAGTCCAAACCGTACCCGTTTCTCCGGCAGGTCCCGGAAGAAACGATCCCTGTCCCTGTGGTAGTGGTAAAAAATACAAAAAATGCTGTTATCCAAAATTTGGCTAATTTTAAAATTCATACTCATTACTTTCGTTATTTTAACCTCTCCCTGGTTTATACCACAACCACTTACAAACAAAATATTTCTGCTTCTTACCACCTTATCGCTTTTTTTCTTTTTCAATTTCAAAACGTCAACACAAAAAATTATATTTCTCATCTGCTTTTTCGTTCTAGTTTATATCCAAGTATCATCAACAGATATTGCAAATACATACAATTTTACCGACCATCAAAAATACATATACCAAAACCGGCTTAACCAATATCCCCCCTCTTTAGCCAGATTGGGTAACATTTTAGAAAATCGGCTTGACTCCCCAATAATCTATCGCTTACGCCAAAATTTCTTTGACAGTCTTGATCTTGTTAATTATTTTAAAAACCTCTTTCTACCAACTTTATTCATCCCCTTTGTAATCGGTTTTAATAAATTTCTTAAACGCCCAAACAAGTTTATCGCTACTACAGCCGTCATTTCTATCCTCCTACTGACAATAACTGGCCCCAATGGCTCCTACGGACCGCTTCTCATGTTTCCCTTCATTACTATAATAATTTCTCGCTACTCTCTTGAAAAATAAATTATTTTTATCAGCAATTCTCTTGTTCAGTTTCTTTCTGTATTCATATAAACTCAGCCAAATCCCTTCCGTCTATGTCGACGAGGCTGTAACCGGCTACAATGCCTACTCAATACTAAAAACAGGAAAGGATGAAAATGGGAAATTATTCCCTATATATTTTCGTTTTTTCAACGCCTATTCTCCCGGTCTCTACACCTATTCTATAGTTCCGCTTATAAAACTTTTTGGCCTCAACCCATTTTCTGTCCGCTTACTTTCAGTATTTTCCGGAGTTGTCTCGGTTTATATCTTTTACCGTTTAGTATTTATATTTTTAAAATCGGAAAAAAAATCATTAATAACCACCTCCTTTTATGCCATTCTCCCCTGGACTATCTTTAACAGTCGTCTCGGGTACGAGGTTATGTATGCCGCCGCCATCTTTAACACCGGTGCTTATCTTGTATTTAAACTCCTACCAAATATTTCAAATCTCGGTCTTCTCCTAATCAGCCTATCTACCTATGCTTCCCACAACCAGCGATACTTAGCACCTTTATTCATCATCGGCTATTTCATAATTATCAAGACCCCCAAAATAAAAACCCTGCTTATGCTTCTAATTTCTCAAATCCCGAATCTAATCTTGATGTTTACTCCTGCTTTCTGGGTAAAAAACAGTATCTTTTCCCTGAAATATATACTTTTACAAATTATCACCTATATTTCGCCCAAGACCCTTTTTTTCGAACTACCCGATATTGATTTACAACACCAGATTCCCAAAATCTCCCTCCTTTATTGGTGGATGATAATCCCCTTAGTAACCGGTCTGAAAAAATTGACGCCCAGAACTCTAAAAGAACATCGCCTGCTAATTTTTTGGGCAATTATTTCTCTGGTTCCGGCTTCATTGAGCGGAGAATTTATATCCATCCAAAGGGCACTGCCTTTTCTTTTCCCCATCAGCCTAATCATCTCTTTGGGCCTTTCCCAAATTAATAGAACACTTCTACTAATAGCATTCCCATATTCATTAGCCCTATTTCTTCGGTCATATTTTATATTTCTCCCAAAAGAGTTGGCCTTATCCTGGAATGAGGGATATCGTCAGCTTTCAGAATTTTCTCTTTCACATGGCCATGAAACAATTCTCGTCGACAATAGCCGCAACATCCGAAACTATATCCTACCGCTTTTTTATCAGAAATATGACCCAACTCTATATCAGCAATCGCTGGGAAAGAGTATTTCCTCACGTTATTACCAGGTACCACCTCAACTAAGCACCTACCATTATGGCAGTTTAACTTTTGCTCCAATAGATTGGAGCCAAATAGAAAATTATGACTATATTGTTTCCGATAGTTTATCTGTTTCGTCTGATCAGGCCCGAGAGCACAATCTTGTACTTTTTGAAACTATACTGACTCAAAACCACCAAATCTCCCAAGAAATATACAAGGTGGTAAAATAACAACCAGTGATTGATTACAAAAAGCCGTCATCAGAGATTCTAAGGGCAATAAAAAAGTCCAAACAAATTCTTCTTCATCTCCATCGTGGCCCCGACGGGGATAGTGTCGGAAGTGCCTTAGCCATGATGCACTACCTTACCTCCATTGGCAAAAAAGTTACCTTAATTAGCGGCGATTCTGACCCTCCGACCTATCTTTCTTCTCTCCCTGGTTTTAAAAAAATTAAAAACCAAAGTTTTCAGAAAACAAACCTAAAAAAATATGATTTATTTATCATCTTAGATTCCGGTGATCTAAACCAAATATCCAGTATTAGTGAAATTATTTTTCCAAAAAGTTTAAACACTGTCACTATTGACCACCACCATGCCAATCCCGGATATGCCAACATCAATCTTGTCGATAAAGACGCCCCTGCTACCTGCCAAATTATCTATAAATTGTTCAAACTTTGGAAATTTGATATCACTCCGGAAATCGCTGTTTGTTTATATATCGGAATTTATCAGGACACCATGTTTAAATATCCAGGTACTTCATACATTACTTTTGAGATATGTGCCCACCTTACAAAACTCTATCCTGATTTCACCAAAATAGTTTTTGATATGGAAAACAGTAATCACCCTTCAAGGTTAAAGTTGCAGGGCATCGCCCTTAACTCGATCGAAACATATCTTGACGACCACCTTGCAATAAGTTCTATCTCCAATCAGGATATCGTGAACAATTCATTTACCACCACCAACATTAGCGGAAACGAGATGGCCAATATTCTAAGATCTGTAACCGGTTGGACAATCTCTGCCCACATTATTGAATATCAACCAAACCATTGCAAGATCAGTCTCCGAACCAGAAATTCAGACAAATATGACGTCAGTAAAATCGCTATGGCAGTTGGAGTCGGAGGTGGACACAAAGCCTCTTCAGGGTCTACTGTTGATCTTCCTCTCCCTGAAACCAAAAAACTCCTAGTTGATACTGTCAAAAAAATTTATCCTCGGCTTAAATAACCGTTACCGGCCATGCCTTTCCGCTCTCACCCGATCAACTTTTGTTAAGTATCGTTTTCTTAATCTGATATTTTTGGGTGTGACGTCTATCAGCTCATCACTATTGATAAAATCCAAGCTTTCTTCAATACTGTATTTGACCGCCGGTGCTAAAATGATTGCCTCATCGTTTCCCGAAGACCTCATATTTGTTAGTTGTTTTCCCTTGCACACATTAATCTCTAAGTCTCCCACCACAGGGCGGACCCCACAAACTTGCCCTTCATATACCGGTTCAGTCGGACCTACAAAGGTAACTCCTCTTTTCTGCGCTAGGTCAAGTCCAAAAGACAATGCTTTACCGCCTTCAGAAGCAATCATTGCCCCATTTCTCGACCGAGGGATTTCTTCACCCTTGACCTCGTAACCCAAAAATATCGTATTAATAGAAGCCAACCCTTTTGTTTCCGTCATCAAAGCACTTCTCAAACCCAAACCATTTTTTTCACTTATCTTATAAACCATTTTTAGGTTACCTTTTTGATCCGTAACCATATCAAGCATTTTGGCTTTTCTTTTACCAAGTTCTGCCGTAATCACACCCACATAGTCCTCAGGTGTCAAAATAGTCAGTTCGTTATATGGTTCACTCGTTTTACCGTCAATAGTCTTATAAATCACCTCGGGTTTACCCACCTCCATTGCGTATCCCTCACGGCGCAATTTTTCAATCAATATTGCCAGGTGCAATTCTCCTCTTCCGGAAACCAACACCCTGATACTGTCATCCGGGTCATCTTCGATTTTTAGTCCCAAATTGGTCTCAACCTCTTCGCGCAACCTGGCTTTCAATTCTCGGCTGGTTAGATATTTCGATTCATCTCTGGCAAAAACAGATGTATTGGGGCCAAAACTGGCTTTAATGGTCGGTTCGGTTACCACAATTTCCGGCAAAGCAACCTGAAAATTAGGACTGGTTATGGTTTGCCCAATTTCAAGTTCATTAATCCCGGCCAGATATATAACTTCACCACTACCGGCCAAATCATTTTCAACTTTTACGATACCTTCGTTGACATACATCCGCTCAACCTTATAATTTCCCAAAACTTTCTGATCCGGTTTAACCAAGGAGACGTAACTACCTTTTTTTATTATCCCCTGATTAATCCTCCCCACCGCCAATCTCCCCAAATACTCATTTCTCTCAAACGCCGAAACCAACATCTGAAATGGCTTATCGGAATTCCTGACCGCAGACGGAAAATACTCAATAATTGTTTCAAATAACGGTCCGACATCGCCGGGTTGGTCAAAACTATCCGGTATCTCTTTCCAGGTTTTCCCGTCTCTTCCGACAGCATAAATAATCGGAAAGTCCAAAAGATCCAAATCAGCTGCCAGCGATAAAAATAAATTTTCGGTATCAGCCACCACTTCTTTCACCCTGGCGTCTTTTCTGTCAATCTTATTTATCACCAATATTACTTTCAACCCATAGTCCAAAGCTCTTTTCAAAACAAATTTGGTCTGCGACAGGGGACCCTCAGCCGCGTCAACAATTAAAAGCACTCCATCTGCCATATTAAGAACCCGTTCAACCTCGCCCCCAAAGTCGGCATGTCCCGGAGTATCGATTATGTTGATTTTTATATCTTTATAGAAAACAGAGGTATTCTTTGACAAAATTGTAATTCCCTTCTCCCTCTCCAAATCATTGCTATCCATAATCCTGTCTATATTCATTTCCTCCTGATTATCACGAAAAGTATGGGTTTGTTTCAACATCGCATCCACCAGAGTTGTCTTACCATGATCGACATGGGCAATAACGGCAACATTTCTGATATCACTAAATTTTGGCATTCGTACATTATACCCCCAAAAACATGTTTTTACTCATATTAGGGGTTAAAATATACCAATGACACTAAAAAAAATTACCATTGGTTTATTTATCCTAATTTTATCCTGCATTAGTTGGCTAATTTTTGAAAACCCGACACGTTTTGAACAAAAATTTTCAAACACCGCCACAATTGTAGAAAATACCATCGACACCATTGCGCCCAAACCAACCAAAATCCTTAAAGACGGTCTACCAAACAGATATCTGATAGAAGCCCCCTTTGTCGAACAGGCACCGGAAAAAAACTGGGATCAACCCTGGCAGGATGCCTGCGAAGAAGCCGGGCTTCTCACCGTTGATTACTTTTACAAAAATATTACCCCCTCCCCCCAGGATATTAAGCAATCGATCCTTGACATGATTGACTACGAAAAACTCCAGAAGTGGAAAATAGACATAAATATCAACCAAATGCAACAAATTTCTGAAAAATATTTGGGCTATAACTCCGAAATTCTTATTAATCCAAGTGTTGAGGAAATAAAAAAATACATATCCAAAAATATTCCCATAGTTGTTCCCGCAAACGGTAAAACCCTTTATCGGGAAAACAAACATTTTAAAAATGGTGGTCCGGAATATCACGTTGTTGTAATTCTAGGGTATAACGACGACAAATCTCAATTTACTGTACACGATGTCGGTACTCAATTTGGAAAATATTTCCGTTACTCGTATAACCTACTTTTAGAGGCCAATCATAATCTCCCCGAATCAGGGAACAAAAAAGAAATTGATTCCGGAAGCAAAGAAATGCTAATTCTGTTAAAATAACCCCATGAACAAATTTTTAAGATTATTTTGTACCTCTTTTGTTATAATTTCCGCAACTTTATTATTTTCTGCCTGTTCTCTCAAAAAAGAAGAAACAAACCCACTCCCTATGAACCAAGACGACCAAAATCAAGTTACCCCAAATATTTCACCGACTAATACGGGAATATCTCAGGATGAGACCATTGTCGGGCTAAATACAAAATACGGCCAGATAGTAATTAAGCTTTATCAAAAAGAGGCTCCCAATACCGTCGCAAACTTTCTTAAAAAAGTTGAAAGCGGTGCCTACAATGGTCTTACTTTCCATCGGGTTGAGCCGGGATTTGTAGTCCAGGGTGGTGATCCTGCCGGAAACGGAACAGGCGGGGGAACCCAAACCTCAGAAATAAATACCTTGCCGTTCAAACGCGGATCAGTCGGCCTGGCCAGAGGTCCGATAAAAGAAAATTCAAATGATAGCCAATTTTATATATGTCTATCAGACGAATCATGTAGCCACCTTACTGGCGAATACGTCAACTTCGGAGAAGTAATTACCGGTATGGAATTTGTAGACAGCATCCGCGTCGGTGACAAAATAATAGATCTTTCTTCTCACACCAAATGAAACCACTTATCCCATTCATTCTCATAGTTGTAGCAATTTTTGGATACTTCAAATTTTTTAGCCCGAAAAAACCTACCGTTTCAGGTAGTACGGTTACCAACCCCGACCTGATTCTTTACTGGGGAGAAGGCTGTTCCCACTGTGAAAATTTAAAAAAATATATTACTGACAACAAAATCGAAGAAAGACTCAAAATCGAATACAAAGAAATATGGAAAAACGAATCCAATCTAAACGATCTAAAAGAAACCATAAAATCATGTCCGGAAATTGATCCCTCCGCAGGAATTGGCGTCCCTCTGGTCTTTTTTACTTCAGAGAAAAAATGCATTCTCGGCGATACTCCGACAATCGACAAGATTGAGCAAATGATAAAATAAACTGTGGTAAAAAATACCCGGGTAAAAAAATATCATTTTTCCTTCCAAACTGTCATTAGACTCACTATCTTTTTATTGTTTATATATTTTATAATCACCCAAATTTCCAAGCAAAAACTTCCTGTCGACATGACTTTTAATTCAACCATTCTCGGCGAAAAAACGTCATCACCATCAGCTCAATTATTTCTGAAAAACACTTTCGACATCGTCTACGATAAACTTCCTCCAAAAAGTCAGGAGACCATTAATAATCTCGATAATAACCCCCTAATCACTACTATTCAGGAAAAACTTGATTATGTAAAAAAAGAATCACTAAATTTTCCCCAAAAACAAATAAATGAGATCAAAAAATCCATAATAAATTCCATTTATAAAAACATAATGGAAAGCATTAATACCGAAAAACAATGATCGATACCACTCAGCTAATTAATAAAATCGAACTTCTAAAAAATAAACTAAAAATAGAAGACAAAAAGGAAAATCTCCGTGACCTCAAAAAACTTTCTGAAGACGCCACCCTTTGGTCTGATCCCCATAAAGCTGCCAATTTGATGCAACAAATTTCAGCCATCCAAAAAACCATCGACCTCGTTTTCGATATCGAATCTGGGATCAAAGAACTGTCTGAATATCAAAAACTTTTTGAAAGTCAGCCGGATGCCACCCTCGTCGGCGAACTCAACACACTTTTCGATGAACTGGAGAAAAAAATCAATACCTTGGAGTTGGAAACATTTCTTTCCGGAAAATATGATCCAAACGATGCTATCGTCTCTATCCATTCCGGCCAGGGGGGGACAGAGGCCATGGACTGGGCCTCCATTCTGCAACGAATGTATATGAGATTTTTTGAAAGAAGAGGATGGAAGTTTGAAGTTCTTGACTACACCCCGGGAGACGAAGCCGGAATCAAATCAATTTTTTTCAAAGTCACTGCCCCCTATGCTTTTGGATATCTCCGGAGAGAATCAGGGGTACATCGTCTAGTTAGGCTATCACCATTCAATGCCGACAGCCTTCGCCAAACCTCATTTGCGAAAGTCGAGGTTAGCCCAATAATTACCGACAGTCAGGACTTCAAAATTAATCCCGAAGAAATCGAATTTGCCGCATATCGATCGGGGGGACACGGTGGACAAAATGTTAACAAAGTTAGTACCGCTGTCAGACTCGTCCACAAAACAACCGGAATCGCCGTCTCCTGCCAAAGCCAACGATCTCAGGAACAAAATCGCAACATGGCTCTTGAAATGCTAACCTCCAAACTCTGGGCGATAGAAGAGGAAAAACAACAACAGGAAAAAAAAGAATATAAAGGGGAAAACGTATTAGCCGGTTGGGGACATCAAATTCGATCATATGTTCTCCACCCATATAAAATGGTAAAAGATCTCCGTACCAGATATGAAACATCGGATACTGTAAGTGTATTAGATGGCAACCTCGACGATTTTATCGGAGCAGAACTAAGACTATAAACATGAAGAAAACTTTAACCGTAATTTTCCTCTTTGTTATCTCTTTCATATTAATAATCTCCCTCATTGTCGGTATCTTTATAAAAAATATATCCGACAAAACCAATCGATCGCTTTCATATTTTTTTCAAACCTATTCAACCGCACAAAAGAATAGACAAAATATCGCTGATGACTCCATTTCAATTATGGTTTTTGGCTTGGACAGAAGAGATGATCTTTTAGAAAAAACTGAAGTTACAGACACAATAATTCTGGCAAATATCAACCTTAAAACCGCTAAACTTAACCTCATTTCCATCCCCCGCGATCTTTGGTCTTACGACACCAACACAAAAGTCAACTCCATCTATCCTCTGTCCAAAGATAAACAAAATAAATTTCAATTTATCCAGAGTGAATTCGAAAAAATCACTGGCCAAAAAATTACCAACACAATTGTAATTTCTACCGACAACCTGATTGACTTCGTACAACTTATCGGTGGTGTTGATATTTATTTAGAAAACGGGTTCATAGATGACAAATATCCCAATCCTGACTATGTGGCCAATCCTTCTCCCTTAATCCCGATATACAAGACCATAAAATTTCCGGCCGGGAAAAACCACCTCGATATATCAAATATAACTGAATTTGTCCGCTCCCGCAAAAATGCCGAAACATCCGCAAATGGCGGCACTGATATCGGTCGAATTTTACGCCAACAACTTCTAATTGAAGCCATTATACAAAAAATAAAAAACTCCGATTTCATAAAAAGCCCTAAAAACCTCATCCATCTTTACAATTTTTGGCGTCAGACTATTGAAACAAATATAAATGACTCCGACATCATTACTTGGGGGCTTCTATTGGACAAAAACGTAAAAAATATAACTATCCAAAAGACCACTGTCCCAACCGCAGAATACCCCGAAGTATCGGTTATCTACCACCCCTATCGGTTTATAAACACTCAGTGGGTATACATCCCCGAAGATGAAAATTATAAAAAGTTACACCAATTTATTGCCAAATCAATAGGTGAATAACCAGACAAAAGATTTTTATTACCAAATCCACGTCAGTCGTTACAAAACACTATTTTGTGAAATTAAATCGCTAGGTCTACCCGAAAGGTCAAAGGTACTAGACATCGGCTGTTTCCCCCCCTACCTTTATAATTTTCTTAAAAAACAAAATTTTGACGTCTATGGTATCTGTTCACCACATGAGGTTCTTAATCAACCCAAAGTCAGCGTTTTAAACATTGATACCGATAGCCTGCCTTACCGGGATGACCAATTTGACCTTGTGGTTATGTCTGAAGTCATGGAACATCTTACCGATAATCCTGTAAATATCATGTCAGAAGTTTATCGTGTACTAAAGCCAAATGGTTTCTTTCTCCTTACCACCCCTAACGTTCTCCGCACACAAAACGTTATTTCCCTTATAATCGGTAAAAATATTTATTTTTCTCTCGACCAACTCAAAAACTCAAGCCAAAAAACAGGGACAATTTATTTTCGTCACAACCGTGAATATACACTTGCGGAAGTCCTTATTCTACTAAAAAGCTCGTGTTTTTCAAAAACTATCTCAAAACACTTCATTTCCTACCCACCCTTTAGAACAAAAAACCACGCCGATTCTTTTTGGCTAAAAATCCAAAAATATTTAAACTATTGTCTTATGATGATATTCACGAAAAGAAAAGATACCTTGCTCATATTGGCTCAAAAATAATTTTGTCTACTCCTTTATCTGCTATACTGAACTATTATTAGCTTATCCAAAATATATGGAAATCGTCAATCTTTCACCATCAGTTAATACTAGCTCACCAATCAAAAATGAAAAAATGATTACTGTCCCTATATTAGTGATAGTTTTGGCCCTGTCAATTACCGGAGGTTTTTTTGCCTCACGCTTAAAGCCAATATCTAATTCTCAAAACCAAAACCCCACTCAATCTGCAGATACCGTTGCAAATACCCCGCCTGACACCGCAGAAAAAGTCGAAGTTGGGAAAATTTACGGTAACCTCGAGAAAAATTTTAAAGACATCGCCACCGGAACACTAGAAAAAGGTAGTATCAACGGAGAAGGAACCCATATCCTCAACCGTCCGGGTGGTAAATCACAGAGAGCCTCACTGACTTCCTCGGCCGTAGACCTTGATCTTTTTATCGGCAAAAATGTCGAAGTAAGAGGAGAAACCAATTCTTCGACAAAAACCTCCTGGCTAATGGATGTTGGCAGTATTAAGGTACTCGAAAACCAATGAAAGTAATATTCGATAATGTTTCCAAAAATTTCGGAATAATTTCCGCCCTAAAAGACATCAACCTAAATATCGATAATGGCGAATTTATTTTTATCGTTGGTCCCTCCGGCGCCGGAAAATCTACCCTTCTCAAATTAATCCTGGGCCAAATCAGGCCATCATCCGGTTTAATCACCATCGATGATATTGATTTTGGTCATGCCAAAAAAAGCCAGATAGACAAAATCCGAAGAAAAATAGGCATCATATTTCAAGATTATCAGCTTATTGCCGATAAAAGCGTTGAAGAAAACATCTCCCTCGCCCTTGATATAGTCGATTTTCCACCAACCGAAAGACAGTCCAGAATCGATGAAGTAATAAAAAAAGTTAATCTTTCTAGCCGTCGCTTTTTATTCCCCTCACAACTCTCGGGTGGGGAAATGCAAAGGGCTGCTCTGGCACGAGCTCTTGCCATCAAACCCAGCCTTATCCTGGCCGATGAACCAACAGGCAATCTGGATGTAGAAAACTCCTGGAACCTAATAAAGCTTCTTAAAGATGTTAACGAACAATACAATACTTCCATAATCATGACCACTCACAATCTCGATATTGTTGACTCCCTAAATAAAAAAATTATTAAACTCCGCAACGGAGAAATAGAGCAAAAGAAATGAGCACCATAAAAAACACCTGGCATCACATACGTCGGTCACCGTTCCAAAGCCTCACCGCAATCCTAATTATGTTTATTACCTTTTTTTCACTTACTACTTTTTTAGTTATAAGCGACGGTATGGGCTCAGTCCTTAGATACTTTGAGACAAAACCCGAGGTGACCATATATTTGAAGGACGGACTGGACAAAAATACCATGGATAATCTTCAAAAAGAATTAGCAAATTACCAAAACGTTAAGGAGATAAAATTTATATCCAAAGAAAAGGCTCTATCAATTTACAAGGAACAAAACAAATCAAACCCTATGTTGACAGAAATGGTAACCGCTAGCATCCTCCCCGCATCTTTCGAGGTCTCGGTATCCGATCCTTCCGTCTTGGAACAAATTGCTCAAAATTTTTCTGCCAAAACCAACGTCGTCGACGAAATAATTTACCAAAAAGACATGATTACTTCACTTCTTAATTGGACCAATATTATCCGAAAAAGCGGCATCATAATAGTCTCTATCACGGCAATAATCTCCTTTTTCGTCACCTCAGTAATTATCGGTATGAAAATTACCAATAGAAAAGAAGAAATTCATATTAGTCGTCTGCTTGGAGCCTCAAAGCATTATGTTAAAAAATCATTTCTATTGGAAGGTATTTTTTACGGATTTTTTGGTAGTTTAACCGGCGGACTAATCAGTCACCTTCTTTTATATAAATTCACCCCCCAATTTAACACCTTTTTCCAACCAATTATCTTCATAAGAAATGACTATACTCTCTACGGCCTAATCCTCTTGATCGAAATATTCTTGGGCATGATTATCGGATACACCGCTAGTTGGTTTGGTACCAAAAGATACATAAAATTCTAAGTTCGTCTATGCAAATAAAAGCCTTAATATTTGGCGTATTTTTTATTATTATTTACTCTTTAAATTTTATCCCCAAAACTTTTGCCGCTTGTTCGGATGGTCGATGTGACAATCCGGAAGAATATGATAACTATATAAAAGAACTGGGGGATAAAGTTGTAGACCTTTCAAAGGCCAAAGACACTCTGGTCAACCAAATCAGCTATCTAAACTCTCAGATTCAACTTACCTTAGTCAAAATTACACAAACTGAAAACTCAATTAATACCCTGGAAAAAGAAATTGACTCGCTTACCATAAAAATCGACAATCTCGACGTATATCTTAACCAACTCTCCTCAGCCTATATCCAACAAATTAACCAAAATTACCGGCTTCAGCGACGAAATTCTCAGCTAGAATTTTTTCTAAACGGCAATTTTAATGGTCTTTTGCAACAATACAAATATATTGCTTCTGTCCAAAAAAGCAGTCAGGAAACTTTAATCAACATCGAAACGGTCCGGACCAACTATGATCTCCAAAAAGTCGCCAAAGAAAAGAAACAGGAAGAGCTAGAACTACTTCGAAAGACTCTTGCTACCCAAAAAATCAGTCTAGCTGGCCAAAAAACCACCAAAACCGGATTACTGGAAATTACAAAAAACGACGAGGCAAAGTATCAATCACTTAAAAAAGCCGCCGAAAACGAATTAAGCTCACTTTTAAAGGCCAAATTTACGGGTAAGCGGAATGTTAAAAAAGGAGAAGCGCTAGGCACTATGGGTAATACCGGATATTCTTTCGGGGATCATCTCCATTTCGGGTTATATGAACTCCACGAAGAAGATTTGAATAAGTGGGTTTACGCCAATGATATTGACCCATCTTCATACATGGACAACCACAGAAAACCCATGGATGATCCGATTGAAATTACACAAGGTAGAGGTAATACTAAATACTCATACCTCTATTCAGACCGTTTCCACCATGGAATTGATATGGTATCCAGTAATAAAACAATCAGGGCAGTCAATGACGGTGTTGCTTATTTCTTCAGAAACGCTGGCAGCAGTCTTGGTAACCATGTAAAGCTATTTCACCCGGACGGCAAGATGACTCTCTACCTGCATATGCAATAGATTAAAATCCTCTGGCCAATTTTCGGAGATACAAAGCCAAAACACCACCTGATACTAATAGAGCAGTTTTTACGGGTAATGAATCATCGCCAGTCGTCGGAACCATTTTTTTAGCCACATAATAGGAAGCGTTGTCCTTATCATTTACATTGCCGGAAACGACATTTACCTTGTTGGTTAATTTCATAGCAGTCACTCCGATTGATTCAACACCGCTAATCTTGGCTCGGATCACGTATGTTTTGCTTTGTCCAGGCAATAATTTTTCCAAATCCCAGTTAATCGTATTTGAATTTTTATCAACTGATCCTGGGCTAAAAACTAACGATAGATATTGCGGTAATACGTCAGAAAAGGTCATACCGGTTAGATCTTCATTACCGGCATTTGTAACCACTATCTCAAATTCAATGGTATCTCCGTCCACAAAAGTATATTTCGAGCTTGGTATATTATCAAACAGAATATTTTCCTTCATAAGTCTAATCTTCTTATCGATGGTCACTATTTTTTTCAGATCGTTTTGAGAATAATACTGCGCCCCAACACTCCCGGGATTAAAAAAACTGAAAACTAGACCAAAAGCCGCTGCTAGAATAAAACCGATTTTAATGTTTTTGTGTTCCACCTGCTTTTATTATATATATAAACTATTACAGGACATTATATCTCAATTTTACCCCATGTCAAGTAGTCTGCTATACTTTCACTATGCATAAAAAACTTCTCAAAGAACTATCAATATTTTTTCCATGCTACAACGAGGAAAAAAACATATCAGATACGGTTGACAAAGCAGTCCCCGTTTTGAAAAAAATATCCGACCAGTGGGAAATTATATTGGTTAATGACGGTTCAAAAGATAAAACGCCCCAAGTTCTTGAAACTATCAAAAAAAAATACCCCCAAAACACTTCTATTATCACTCACAATCCCAATAGGGGATATGGGGCCGCTTTTAAAAGCGGAGTCTATAACTCAAGATACGAGTGGATTGCCTTTACAGACGCAGACGGTCAATTTGATTTTTCCGAAATTACTAAACTGATCAAAAAACAACAGACTACCGGTGCTGATTTAGTTATAGGATATTATTTAGGGAGAAAAGTCCCGTTTTACCGAATCTGGGGATCTTCTCTTTGGCAAATCGCTGTATTCATTCTTTTCGGTCTTAAAGTAAAAGATATCGACTGCGGCTTTAAACTCATTCGGAAAAAAGTAATCGACACCATTCCGAAGCTAGAGGCCGAAAGAGGGCCGTTTATATCAAGTGAATTCCTAATTAAAGCAAAAAAATCCGGTTATAAAATAGTAGAAATCGGAGTAAGTCATTTTAGTCGCACGGCCGGTGAAGCAACCGGAGCCAAACTAAACGTCATTCTGGCCGGATTCAAGGATCTGTTCCGGCTCTGGTACAAAATAAATTTCCAAAAATGACCTTGTTTCGAAGAATCCTTGGTTATGCTAAAACTGAAAAGACCCTAATTCTCATCCTTTTTCTTGCCGCCTTTTTCAGACTTTATGATGTTGGCGGCTATATGGAATTCTTGGGTGATCAGGGAAGGGAC
Organism: Candidatus Shapirobacteria bacterium; assembly: GCA_041659325.1. NCBI lineage: Bacteria > Candidatus Shapironibacteriota > Candidatus Shapirobacteria bacterium. Next base: position 264,926 of record JBAZYN010000001.1, read on the forward strand.
ATGGTAATTGTCCGAGATTTCCTTAAAAACGGTAATCTTTTTTTTATCGGGCCTCAAACCAGCATCGGTAACATGTATCTCGGCCCGTTCTACTACTACCTAATTGCCCCATCACTGCTTTTATCCGGATATAACCCCACAGGACCATCAATATTTATCGCCATTTTATCTATATTAACCGTTTTTCTGATTTATAAAATTTCAAATAAATGGTTTAGCAAAAATACCGCCATTATTGCCTCAATTTTGTATTCTATTTCTCCGGTTGTAATTAAATACTCCAATTTCTCCTGGAATCCAAATGTAATGCCTTTATTTTCCCTGCTTTTTGTATATTTTATGGTTGAAGGTCTTACTCAAAAAAAATACCTCTATTTTATCTACGCATCTCTTTCCTATATTATGGCCATTAATTCCCATTATCTAGCCCTCCTTCTGCTCCCTCTTGCAGCAGTCTTGTGGTTTATCCACTTGTTCAAAACAAAGAAGATCTCCAAAGAGTTCTTCACTTTTACCATATACGCGATAGTAATTTTTGTGATTTCCCTGACTCCTCAGATATTATTTGACCTGAAACATCAAAACCAAAACTTAAACGCTTTAGTCAAGTTCTTTACCAACAGGGAAACCACTGTCAATCTAAAGGCTTACAAGACCCTCCCTAGCCTGATTCCTCTGACTAATCAGATCAATTCCCGTCTCCTCCTGGGAAAAAACGAAACATTATCCCTACCGCTAACCGTCTTTATTTTTGTAGGCTCATTTCTGGTTTTTTTCAAAAAAAATACCAAAAGAACCTATTTCGTTGCCCTATTTCTGTGGTTACTTTTTGGCATCGGCGGGTTGGGACTGTACAAACAACATATATACGACCACTACTTTGGCTTTATCTTTCCGGTCCCATTTATTATTGTAGGCATAGTTTTAAGCTCGCTATTTGAATTCAACCGTTTGACCAAAATTGTCGGCTCGGCCCTGCTTCTCATTTTAGTTTATCTATCCGTTCTTGAAACACCCATCCAATACCCTCCAAACAATCAATTGCAAACTACACAAACTATCGTCAAATCAATTCTCGCTGAATCAAATAATCAACCTTTTAATTTTGCCCTTCTGGCAAAACAAAATTATGACCCGCCTTATAGGTATTATTTTTCCGAATATAACTCACAAATCTATCTTCTTCAAGATAAGATTACCGACCAACTTTTTGTAGTTTGCGAACCATGGCAGATAGACTGCCAACCGATAAACAACCCCGAATGGAATATTGCCGCCTTTGGGTGGGCAAAAATTGACAAACAATGGCAAATAAACGGAATAACAATATTTAAGCTAACTCATAATGTTCCGAAAAATTAATTCAAATGTTATCTTGCTGATAATTTTGTTGATTTCCCTCTGCTTCAGAATCTATAAGCTCAATGAACTTTATAATTTTGACTGGGACCAGGAAGACGATGCCCAGAAAGTGACCGAAATGATCACCAGTCATAAGCCCAGGTTGATAGGGCCAAGAGTTGCAAACGACAATGGATTCTTTGTCGGCCCATTTCATTATTATTTTTTAGTCCCTTTTTACCTTATTACCAACAATAATCCAATCGCCGGTGCCTATGCATCAATATCTATAGGGTTAATTACGACTCTGGTTATATATGTAGTCTCTCAAAAAATATTCGGTGAAAATACCGCCCGTCTTTCCGCCCTAATTTATTCCCTACTACCATCGATTACCTCCTGGAACGTCATGTACACCGCTCCGCTATCACTTATTATATTTTATCTGTGCCACCAACTTATTTCCGGAAAGAATAATCTTTTTCCTTTGTTGATTTTTACATATTCATTCTCAGCCACCACCCACCTTGTTCCCGTCTCTCTTTTTATCCCCATTATTATTTCTCTTTTGCTAGCCGATAAAAAACCTTCCTCAAAACAAATTATTTTAAGCCTGATACTTTCAATAATCCCCCTCATTCCCTTGATTATTTTTGACCTGAGACACCAATTTCTTAATATTAAAAACTTAATTAATTTTATATCCGTATCAAAAAATAATGACTATCCTCCGTATTTATTTTTAAGAAGTTACTGGCGCTCAATCAATCTACTTTTTATTAAAATCCATTATTTAATAATTGTTGAAAGAATAGTGATAATTACGGCTGCTTTGACCTCCGTTTTTCTACAAAACAATAAAAAATATAAAATATTTATTTTCTCCTGGCTTTTGACCCCAATACTTATTTTGTCTTTTTATCGGGGAAATATTCCCGAATACTATTACGGATCTTCCAACATTATAATCCCTATCCTCTTGTCTTTCCTGATTTCCAAAATATTGTCAGCAAAATTGTTGACCTTTTTTTCAGTCGCTTTCCTGACATTCCAAATTATAAATTTCCCTTCCACTCCGACTGGCATCACCCTAAAGGACAAAACGGAAGCAGTGTCTTTTTTAATTAACCAAAACCGGGATCCGATTTTTAATGTCTCCTACGACCTCCCCTTAGGTTTTGATAACGGCTATGCATATCTTTTTCGTTATTTTGGCAAAGAACCACAGAACACCCCCGCTGGCCACTTGTACTCCATTAGCCTTTCAACACGTCCCTCGACTGGGGAAATTGTTTATACAAACAACACTCTCAGCATTGTTCGAAAATAATGTCTACCATAAAAAAATTAATAATCCCAATTCTCCTTCTCATTTTTAGCTTCTGGCAACTAAGCTCACTATCTGACAAAAGATGGCCAACCTCACACGATGGCGTTTTTCATGTCATTCGGATCAGAGAATTTTTCTACGAGCTGTCTTCCGGCCACTTTCCTGTTCGTTGGGCCAGTAGGTTAGACAACGGCTATGGTATCCCATTGTTCAACTACATCTACCCCGGCCCATACCTCCTCTCATCACTACCCATGTCATTTGGCATAAATGAGGTAAATTCTTATAAAATTACCATTTTTTTTGCATATTTTTTAGCGATTTCCGGTTTCTTCTATCTATTTCGCCAAACCAACCGCTTTTTGGCCTTAATCGGTTCACTGATATATGGATTAACTCCATACGTTTTTCTAAATATTTTTGTAAGAGGGGCCCTGGGAGAAACAATCTCCATGAGTTTCATGCCCTGGGCTCTTGTAGGCATCCTTGAACGCAGAAAAATACTCACCGTTCTATCGCTCTCATTCATTCTAATCAGCCACAATTTCCTGGGAATTCTTTTTCTCTTTTTTTTGATTCTCTTTTTACTTTGGAATAAAAGACTAAACATTTTTACCGTTACAACTATCCTATTGTCTCTTGGTCTTTCCGCTTTCTTTTTGCTACCAATGATTTTCGAAAGGCAATATATTGTTTCAGGCGCTAACAACAATTTTACCTTTAATTATCAGGAACATTTTCTTTACCTACGCCAGTTATTATATGGAAAATGGGATTACTGGTATTCCATCCCTGGGCCAAACGATGGCATGTCTTTTCAGCTTGGTTTTGCCAACATTATCATCCTGATACTATCAATCTCCACAATAATTTACAGAAAGAAAATTAACAATCTGTTTTATTTAACCGTTATTTATATTGGATCCTGCATCCTAACTCAGGGATTTTCATTTCCGCTTTGGAAACTAATCAGACCTCTCCAAATAGTCCAATTCCCGTGGCGTTTTTTGTTTATAACCACTATAATTTCTCCACTTTTATTTTTCGAAAACGCAAGTTATTGGATCAACAAAAAACGGACCATTACTCTCGCCGTTTCAATCGTAATTATCATCTTCGCCCTAATAAACGTCAGAAACTACCGCCGCCCTATGGATTTCCAATCACCGGAAAAATATAATGTTTATCTTGACCTTTATACCAACAAAACCACCACCGCCATCCGCGAAGAAATATCACCCAAGTGGACTCTCAAAGAAAAATTCGCCGGCGACATTTCAAGCAGATTCACTATTTTCCCCGCTAATACAAATCTTTTTACTATTCGCAAGAATTATTTTCCAACATGGAAACTTATCGATCTTTCAAAAAACATTGTTATTCCGATTGAGCCTGATGCCGATGGAAATATTACCGCCAAACTCTCGGAGGGAACCTACCTGCTCAAAAACGGACAAACCCCCCTGGAGATAATTTCGAATTATATTAGCTTATTCTCCCTATTAGTTCTATTCGCCCCCTCACTTCTCCGGGTAGCCAATAGATAAACCAATATACCAATCAGCACCGCCCTACCCATCAGAAGTATTTGCCCGGACATATTTTGAATACTTAACGGAAGTTGGGACATTTCTCTTGCCGCCAAAAAAATCGCATAGTGGAGCGTTGGGTCAAACGAAAATAAAACACAAAACCATCCAAATATAGCTGCCAAATATACCATCATCGATTCATTTTTTATTGCCCAGATGACCATCCACGGCATCAACCAAACCAACCATTGAGGGTGAAAATGGGTAAATGCCAAACTGGATAATAACCCGGCTCCAAAGGCAGTCAAGAAACTAATATTATTTTTCCAAAACAACAACAAAATTACGGAATAAGCAATAAAAAACCACGGAATAGCTGTACCTCCCGAAATAGCGATACCGGCATAGGTACTCTTGTTGATTTGATCAGCAAACAAAGAAAAGGCTCTATAGGCCGGAGATCCAAGATACGGCAGTATTCCCAAAAAGTAAACCAACCCTCCGCAAATACCCGGGGCAATACCTCTCCAAAAATTCTTATTCCTCAAGATACTCTCCATCACCACAATTGGGATCAAAATCAATCCTATTGGCTTAATCAAAGCTGAAATCGCCACCATAGCCGCCGTCAGGCAATATTTTTTGTTTTTTCTCGCCAAAAGTGCCAAAACTAGCCAAAAAGCAATCATAATATCCACCTGACCCATCATCGAACCCACATAAATTCCCAGTGGATTAAATATCCACAAAATTTGTGCCAGTCGTTTTTTCTTTTGATCAATAAAAAATTTAGCCAACATAAACACGATCGCCAGATCGGCCACGATCATCGGAAGTTTGTACAACAAAAGCACCCAGTTTACTGACACACTATGAAGTATATCCCAATTAGTATTCACGATTCCTTCGGCAGTATCCAATATCAACCCCTTAAACGGTAAATAAAACAGCGATGGTAATATATAAGCCAGTGGTTGATAGTTAAAAATCATTTTACTCGGCAAATACAAGACACTGCCGTCTTCATTAAACCTAACCGCCTGGTCATAAAACGACCAGATTTTCCCCTCGCCGGCAATATATTTTCCCGCCAAGGCAAATGCACCCAAATCCGAATGGTAGGTAGTAATAGCCAAAAAAACTCTCAGCGCGATACCGACCACCAACAGGATATAGAAAATTCTATCTTTAATCATATAGCTGAAGTATAACTCGAAAAGAGATTCTAGTATAATTAACCAATGACAACAACCATTTCGATCATCATTCCCTGTTACAACGAAGAAGAAAATCTTAAAAGGGGAGTCCTGGATGAGGTCAATGACTTTCTCCAAACTCAAAAGTTTAAATGGGAAGTTTTAATTTGTAACGATGAATCTACCGACAATAGCCTGAAATTGGTCCGTGAATTTGTCAATAAACACTCGGGGTTCCGTGTTTTAGACCTCCCTCATGGCGGTAAGCCTTCGGCCGTATGGGGCGGAATAAAAGAAGCTCAATATCCGCTTGTTATTTTCACCGACATGGACCAATCGACTCCCTTAAAAGAAATCAACAAACTTCTGCCATTTTTTAAGTCATATGATGTTGTTATTGGTTCCAGAGGTTCGCATAGGGAGGGAAATACATTTTTAAGAAAGCTGGGCTCTAAAATATTTCTTTTAATCAGAAAACTCATTTTACTTCACCAAATTAGCGACACTCAATGTGGTTTCAAGGCAATGAAAATTGATGTTGCCAAGAAACTATTTCCCAATCTCCAGTTCTTTAAAGAAAAGACAGGAAAGAAGGGGTGGCGAGTTTCTGCCTACGACGTTGAACTACTCTTTATGGCAGAAAAATGGGGATATTCGATTAAAGAAATTCCGGTTGAATGGAAAAATGAAGACACCAGCACGACCAAGGGAGATCTAAATGCCCGTTACAAGAAAGAATCAATCCAAATGGCACAAGAAATTTGGAGGGTTATGAAAAACAATCTGAAGGGTGTATATGACCAAAATTAGAGGGATTCTTCTATACCGATTTTTAACAGTCTCTCTGATTATAGGACTATATTTAGCAACTCGTTTCCAAAATCTCACTTTTATTCCTGTATTTGGGGATGAAGCCATATACCTACGCTGGAGCCAAATTATAAAAAATGTTGAAACCCTTAGGTTTATTCCTCAAACTGATGGAAAACAACCACTATTTATGTGGATCACGGTGATCTTTTTCAAATTTATCAAAGATCCCCTGGCTGCGGGAAGGACTTTATCGGTACTATCCGGGTTCGGAACGATGATTATCCTTTTTGTCACATATTCTATTATTGAAAATTATCATTCCAACAATACCCATCCCCTCAAATTTATTTTCGAATCAATTAACAATCATTTTTTCGTTTCTCTTATACCGTGCATCATCTACATTTTTCTGCCTTTCTCGTTTTTTTTCGACAGGATGGCCCTACCTGATAATCTCCTTTCATTTTTTGGCATCTTATCTCTCTTTTTAAGTCTACTACTTTCCAAATTTAGACGCTTAGACCTAGCCTTGCTCCTCGGTTTCGCTCTCGGACTGTCCTGGCTTACCAAATCACCGGCCATATATTTTATTGTCCTGTCGGTACTGACTTATGTTTTTTATCTTTCCAAAAACACAAAAACAATAATTCTGCCTGTCATTTCAGTTGTTCTTGCCTTCATCATCTACAACATCCTCCGACTTGGTCCGCAATTTCATATGATTGCCTTAAGAAACAAAGACTACGTCTGGACTCTTTCGGAAATTATTCGGCATCCACTCGATCCTTTGGTTCCACACCTGTGGGATGTTGTACACATATTTTCTCTATATATCTCGATCCCGCTATTCCTAATTGTTTTCCTCTTTTTACAAAATAAATTTAAACGCGACCAACTAGTTGTTTTTTTCTGGTTTATATTACCTCTGATTGCCTCTGCCGCCATGTCAAAAGTTTTTACAGCCAGATATATTCTCTTCACCCTACCACCATTAATTATTCTTATTTCTCGTGGCGCACAAAGCTTCGTTAGTAATAGCCGTTTTAAAATATTAACCTTTTTGCTGTTGTTTACAATAAATTTATCCACCATCTATCAACTATCCTACAAGCCCTTCTATGCCAAACTACCTTCCACCGAACAGGGCTATCTCTCAGATTGGACATCGGGGTGGGGAATAAATGAAGCGGCAATATTCTTGAGAGAAAGAGCCAAAGTTTCTAACGTAATTGTTGGGACCGAAGGTTATTTTGGCACTTTACCCGACGGTCTCCAGATCTACACCCAAAACACTTCTCAGTTAACCGTCTTTGGTGTCGGATTGGGTTTTAATTTTATTCCGGAAAAACTTATTGATGCCAAAAATCACGGCGATGAAGTCTATCTGCTCATAAACAAATCCCGAAATAACCTCCATTTTATGGAAATGGAAAAGATAAAACTAATAAAAAGTTTCCCTAAACCACAAAACGACTCTCTCGATCTATACCAAATAACCTAGTATGAAAAAAATTGGATTTTATTTCCTGATACTTGGTATTTCAGTCATCTATCTTTTGCTAAGAATAAACCGTCTAAATGAAAATATTGAGTTTAGGCTCGATCAGGGTATTCACTTGCTGGAAACATACCAAATGGTTACTAGCAAAAAAATCAGCCTAATCGGCCCGATGGTCACATCAAAAAGCCGCGACGGACGAAACTTCTATATCGGTGGAAATTATTACTATGCCCTGGCAATACTTGGCATAGTTAGTGAGTGGGATCCCGTAAAAATAACCGCTTTCTATAATTTTATCGAACTTACTTTCATAATCTTTTTTATATTTTGGCTTCGTTCAAGATTTAACCCCAATTCCGCCATCATTATCTTTGTTTTTTTAACCTCATTCTGCTATCTGATCACTCATAGCCGTTTTTTTTGGAACCCGCATTTCCTTATTCCTCTGGGGATATTAGTCACATACTTTATCGATCAATTTTACCAAAGGCAACAAAACATCTTTTTGCTATTGGCCGCAATAACACTAGGAAACGCCGTGTCATTTCACTACTCCGCGCTAGTATGGACCATTCCGATAGTCGCTTTCATAATTTTTACAAAATCCAAATCGATCTGGCAAATTCCACTATTCTTATTAGGAACAACGGTTGGAGCCTTACCAATAATAATCTTCGAGTTAAGACATAATTTTTACAACATAAGAACAATTTTTTTTATTTTTACTCATTTTGAAGAAAACAGGGGATTAACTCCACACTATTTCGTATATCCCACCCTTATCTTTATTTTATGGTTTTTTGCCTATTTCCAAAACAAATTCAAAGTCAAAAAATACTTTATTATCGCTTCTACCTTTTTCTTATTTCTAATAGGTTTACTTATTCCTCCGGTAAGTCCGCTCGACAACCTTTCCGGCTGGGATTACCCATCTCAAAAAAGGGTTGTAGACATTATCACAAAAAACATCTGCCCTGAAAATTATAATATCGCCTCCACTGTCGGTGGTGATACCAGATCTTATGACATTAGATATCTGCTTACCATCCGCCACTGCCCACCCAAGGAGGTAGAAACATACTCTGACAATCAAACTCTGTTTCTGGTTGCGCCGCCTGACCGGCCTCCGGAGACAGAAAAGGTTTGGGAAGTATCTTCTTTTAAACCGTTTAAAGTTACAAATCAGCAGGAAATCAATAACCAAATTATTCTTTACCGGCTCGATAAAACCTAAGCCATTCATAGTAAAATATAATCATGTTGTCCAAATTAACTAAAAAACGATTCTTTTGGCCAATCTTAGTTTTCATCTGTACAATTCCCGCCTTTTCCTTTCTTCTCAAACCAGGTTACTACATCATGCATGATGACATGCAGCCCATCCGACAACTAAGCTTTGAGCAATGCTTAAAAGATGGGCAGATACCGTGCCGCTGGTCACCTTATCTCGGTTACGAATATGGCTATCCACTTTTCAACTATTACCCCGCACTACCCTATGCCGTTGGTCAAGTATTCAGAGTTTTGGGATTTTCTTTTTTGACTTCGATTAAATTAACCGCCATCCTTCAATTTATATTCTCTGCTCTCTTCATCTACGTATTTGCCAAAGATATATTTGGTAAATTAGGAGGATTTTTATCATCTGTTTTTTATACATATGCTCCCAATCACGCCTTAAATATTTATGTCCGCGGGGCAATGAACGAAGCTTGGGCATTGGTATTTCTTCCCCTAATTTTGTTTTTTGCTCATCGGGCAATAACAAAAAACAAAACTTGTTATTTCATCGGTTTATCGCTTTCTCTTTCCTTTTTAATGCTATCCCACAATCCCACAGTTTTGACCTTTATCCCGATTCTGGTTACCTTTTGTCTTTTTTGGATATACAAATCAAAACATTTCCGGCCGGAATATTTTCTGAAATTAGCTTTAAGTGGGTTATTTGCCATATGTCTTTCCGCCTTTTTCACTCTTCCTGTTCTCTTCGAATCAAAACTAGTCCAAATAGAAACAATGTTTACCAATTATTATCACTACACTGCCCACTTTGTTTCTATTTTCCAATTATTTATCAGTAATTTCTGGGGAGATGGAGGCTCAATTTGGGGTCCCAATGACGGAATGTCATTTATGGTCGGATATCTCCACTGGTTTTTGCCTGTGCTTATCGTTTTTGCCGTTGTTTTTATTACTTATAAAACAAAGAAAATAGATACTGTTTACATTTTTACCACTATTCTTATATCCACGGGACTATTCACCACCTTCATGTCCCACGAACGCTCGACCTTCCTATGGCAGTTATTTCCCGTAATTCAAAAAGTTCAATTCCCCTGGCGGTTTTTAAGTCTCACCTCTCTTTTCTCTTCCATTTCTATCGGAATTATTCCTCTAATACTTTCAAAATATATAAAACTCAAAACGGTTGTTATTATCACCGGCACAATTGCACTTATTACCTTTGCAATTAATTTCAACTATTTTCATCCCGTTAGAAGCGGACCAGTATCCGATTTGGAAAAATTCTCAGGTGAAAGTTGGCGTCTACAAACTACCGCAAGCATTTACGACTATTTACCGAAAACAGCCTCGATGGCGGCAAAAAAACCAGCTACCAAATTTATTGACTCAATAAACCCCCCATCCGATTACATTATCACTGGACAAAAACAGGGGACAGATTGGCTATTTTTCAACCTTATCCTTCAAAAAGATTCTGAAATTATCATTTCCCAACTCGCTTTCCCAAACTTTGTCATTACCGACAACAACCGCCAAATTAATTACACCATTGATCCTGAACTTGGTCGCATGGTTGTCAACCTCGAAACGGGAAATCATCAACTATATATTAAACTTAAAAACACACCTATAAGAACTGTTGGCAACATAATATCGCTTTTAAGTTGGTTATCTGTTCTCGTTTACCTTTCTCTGAATCTATGGAAGAGATCAATATCGAAGAAATAAAACAAAAAACCACCACCAACGTGGTTTTTTTATCTCTAAGAAACATCGGTCTTCAGGCAATTTCCACCATTGGTTTTTTCCTATTAACCATTCTATTGGGCACCGGGGAAGTCGGTTTATTTGCCATAGTCGCCGAATCTGTCGGTATATTAGGATATTTTTCCGATATCGGCCTTGCTTCAGCTCTTATTCAACAAAAAAATGACGTCACCAAAGAGGATCTTCAAACTACTTTTCTAATCCAACAGATACTAGTAATAGTCAGTCTGATAGTCATCTCTCTTATTTTTTTTCGACTAAGCGCCTCAAGATCCTATGGTCTCAAAGAAACTTGGATTTTCGTCTCTTTATGTTTTGCCTTTTTTACTGCCTCTTTAAAAACAATACCATCGGTACTGCTTGAGAGAAAACTAAACTTTAAATTGATATCCACTGTCGATATCGCTGAAAATATCAGTTTTTATCTCGTCGCTGTTGTCTTCGCATTTTTTCACTTTGGTGCCTACTCATATGCAATCGCTACTTTTTTTCGAAGCATTTTGGGTCTGGTACTAATTTATCACTTCAGCTCCTGGCCAATCGGTTATTCCTTTTCAAAAACTGCCGCCAAGCGTTTATTTAAATACGGTATACCTTTTCAGTTAAATTCATTTATAGCCATGGCAAAAGACCGTCTGTCAAATCTTTTGGTTGCCGGAATTATCGGTAGAGACAGCTTTGGCATTCTTTCCTGGGCTCAAAAAGGACCAAGAATCCCTCTAAGTTTTATGGATGCAATTATGAGAGTCACTTTTCCCACCTTTTCAAGGTTGCAGGACAAAACCGATCTCCTAAAACGTTCTTTAGAGAAATCACTTTATTTTATTGCCTTATTTGTTTTTCCGGCCCTGGCCGGTATTAGCTTAATCGCCCCGGATATTATAAAAATAATCCCTAAATATACAAAATGGTCACCGGCCATATTTCCCCTATATCTCTACGCCGTCTCATATGCAATCGCCGCCGTTACTTCTCCGATAACCAACGCTTTTAATGCTATTGGCAAAATCACCACCACCACCAAACTTATGATTATGTGGACAATTCTAACTTGGATTTTTTACCCCCTGTTAAGCCTTCGATATGGTTATATTGGTACTTCATATGCCGCAGTAATTGTGGGATCGAGCTCCTTTGTCGTTTGGATAATTGCCCACAATATTTTTAAAATAAATATTCTTAAGATTATCCTTCATCCATTTATTTCGACCATACTTGTCATTGTCAGTCTCATATCTCTTCAGCAACTACCGCTAGCCCCTCTTTCACTTCTTATCAGCAAAATAATCATCGGAACTCTGGTTTATCTTTGCTATCACCTAACCGTCAGCCGTAATGAAGTTAATTGGTTTATCTCCCAAACTAAATGGTTTTCAAACAAAAAATAGGGATAGCTATATTTATTTTTTTGTGTTCACTTTTCCTCTCACTTCCCATCATCCGAAGCGGCATTTCTTACGATTTTGGAATTGGTTTCTGGGGACCAAACGCCCATGACATGATCTGGCATCTGAGCCTTGTCAACCATCTGAAAAACCCTTTTCAAATACCTCTGCCAACTTTTTCCGGGCAACTTTTAAAAAACTACCACCCATTTTACAATATCTTGGTTTCATATCTGTCCAAAATTTCCGGCATCAGCCCCTCTCTTTGGCTATTTCAAATTATGCCTCTACTCATGTCGTTTTCCATTCTCTACCTTAGCTACAGTTTGGGGGAAAAAATCACCGGTAAAACTCATGGCGGACTTCTCCTTGTCTTTCTAAATACTTTTGCCAACTCTTTCGGTTGGATTATAACCCTTATCCGCTCCGGTACATTTGGAGGAGAATCCTTATTTTGGTCGATGCAATCATCAAGCACTCTGATCAATCCACCCTATGCACTATCACTAATCTTTCTTCTCGTCCTAATCCTAATCCTTTATCAGCATCCTTACCACCAACATCTTTCCGCCCAAAAACTGGTCATCGTCGGTCTCATCCTCGTCCTCTGTCCTATCACAAAATCATATTCCGCCATCCCTCTCTATGGATTTTTCTCTGTCTTTAGTCTGGCTGCCTTAAAAAATAAAAACTTCCAGCCAATAATAATGCTTGCGATATCACTGGCATTAGCCGCACTTCTCTTTTCTATATACAACAAATCATCGGTTAGTTTATTAATATACAAACCGTTTTGGTTTATCAACTCCATGATCGAGTCAAAGGACCGTCTCTACCTCCCGGTAATTGCCAATATGCGCTATACCCTGGAAGCAGCAAATAGAATTGGTCCGCGCCTGATAGGTCTATATCTGATAGGCTTCGCCAGTTTTGTTATCGGTAACTTTAGTTGGCGAGTTATCGGGTTCTTGTCGCTCAGTCAAAAACAAAATAAAATTCTTGCCGCCATTATCTTGCTTTTAACATTAATTCCGACATTTTTTATCCAATCAGGCACAAGTTGGAACACCATTCAATTCCTTTATTACGCCTTATTTTTATCAAACATTCTTCTGACTATCCATATCACCACCAATCTTCAAAAAGTTTCCATCAAAATCCTTTTATTCTTAGTTCTGACTACCTCACTTCTTAGCAATATCGATTTCATCCAAAATTATACCGGCAACCCTCCTCCTACAGCTATAGATAGAAATGAGCTCGAAGCAATAAGTTTTTTAAATAAACTTCCGCCAGGAACCATCCTTACCTACCCCTTTGACCAATACTCAAAACTTATCCACCCATCCACACCTCTGCCGATATATCTTTACGAAACTACCTCGTATCTGGCCGCCTATACCAAGCACCAGACATTTGTTGACGATTATATGAATCTTCAAAATTCAGGTTACAACTGGACCGAAAGACTGGATAGTTCAAAAAAGTTTTTTGACCAGAAATCAATATACCAAGACAGGGGATTCTTGGTTAACAATGGTATCGATTATATCTACCTGGCCGGATCCCAAAAAAATAAAACCGATCTGAAAATAGATCAGTTATACATAAAAAATATTTTTGAAAATCCGGAAATTATCATCTATAAAGTGGAAAGATGATAAAATAACCTATCTCTTATGCAAAACCAACCTCTAATTTCTGCCGTAATTAATATCAAGAATGAAGCGGATTCCCTCAAAAAATGTCTGAAATCTATTAAAAATTTTGCTGATGAAATTATCGTTATCGACATGTACTCCACCGATAACGGTAAACTAATTGCCGAAAGTTTTGGCGCCAAAGTTATCCAATACCGACCGGTAAAGGTGGTAGAAATTGCCCGAAATTTTGCATTATCAAAAGCTAGCGGGAAATGGATAATACTTCTGGACCCAGATGAATATCTTAACAAAACACTAAAAAGGGAGCTTACCAGGATCACCCAAAGGCAAGATGTGGATTTTGTCAGAATACCTAGAAAAAATATTATTTTTGGTAAATGGATCAGGCACTCCAATAGCTGGCCGGATTATCTTATCCGTTTTTTCAAAAAAGGCTCCGTAACCTGGAAAAAGGAAATTCATAGCCAACCGGAAACCAAGGGCAATGGGATTAACCTCCTCGATAGTGAAAAACTAGCCATCAGGCACAACAACTACAAAACCGTATCTCAATTTGTCTTCCGGGCTATGCGTTACAGTGGAGTTCAGGCAGACGAATTGAAAGAAAATGGTTATAAAGTTAAAATAGGCGATTTTATCCTCAAACCTATTCAGGAATTTAATAGCCGCTTTTTCTCCGCCGAAGGCTACAAAGACGGGGTCCATGGACTCATTTTTTCAATTTTACAGGGCTTTGCCATCTCCCTTATCTATATCCGACTCTGGGAAAAACAGGGAAGCCAGGACAAGCCCATGCCAAAGGACTCATTTGTTTCCGCCAGCCAGGAATCTACCTATGAATATAGCTATTGGTTTACCAGATACTTCAGACAAGAATATTCCAAAAATATCTTTAAAATAATAATAATCAGATTAAGAAACACCCTGGATAGGTTTACAAAAAATTTTTAACCATGGTTAGAATCGCAATTTTGATTCTCAACTGGAAGCAGCCGGAATTGACCATTCAGACCCTCGACTCCTATTTAAAAATCAAACATAAGAATTTTGAATATAAAATTTTTTCCATCGACAATGGATCAGCCGATGGATCATTTAAAAAATTAAAATCTCTCTACAAAAACAACCCACAATTAACAATCTTGAAAAACCCTACAAATATTGGATATGTTCCGGCTTTCAATAAGGAAATTAAAAAAAAATTAGACTACGATTACATTCTTGTCAGCAATAACGATATATTGGTCGATCCATACTTCTTAGAAAATTTAGTCACTGCGGCTTTACAATCAAACTTCGACATCTTGGGACCAAAAATCTACTTCGCCCCCGGGTATGAATATCATAAACATCGCTACACTCCCAAAGAAATCGGAAAAGTCATCTGGTTTGCCGGGGGCAAAATGGATTGGGCTAATATTATCGGCAGCAACATAGGAGTCGACGAGGTAGACACGGGGCAACATGATCAAATCAAAACCAACATAGATTTTATCACCGGCTGTTGCATGTTGGTTAAATCCGGGGTATTTAAAAAAATTGGACTCTTTGACAAAGACTATTTTATGTACCTTGAAGATGTTGACTTTTGCCAACGAGCCAAAAAATCCGGTTTCCGACTTGCCTATATCCCCCAGGCATTTATCTGGCATGTCAACTCAGGCTCTTCTTCAAGTGGTTCATCGCTTCAGGACTATTTCATCAGCAGAAATCGTCTTATTTTTGGTCTAAAATATGCAAACCTTCGGGCCAAATTTGCCCTTATCCGAGAATCAATCAAAATTTTTCTGACCTCAAAATCATTTTGGAAAAAACAAGCCGTCTCTGATTTTTACTTGAACAATCTTGGCAAAGGAAGTTGGAAATGAAAAAAATATCCTTATCAATCATCATCTTGGCCGGCAATGAAGAAAAGATAATCAAAAACTGTCTGAAAAGTTGTACCTGGGCAGACGAAGTTGTTTTGGTTGCCGCCAATTCAACCGACAGCACGGTATCCATTTCAAAACAAATAATCCGAGACATTGTTATTGTCAAAACTACAGATGAATACAATAAGAATTTTTCCAAGTGGAGAAACCTTGGGTATAAGAAATCAAAAGGGGATTGGATCTTCTACGTTGACGCAGATGAAGTCGTCACTCAAAATCTAAAAGACGAAATACTATCAACAATTACAAACCCATCGGCTTCATACTATGTAGTTCCACGGGCAAATCATTATCTGGGAAAAAGAGTTTACTATGGCGGCTCATACCCCGACTATGTAAAAAGACTATACTACCGCCCCAAATTTAGAGGATACACCGGATACCTCCACGAAGAACCGATTGTCTCGGGATCACTAGGTTTTCTTAAACACCATCTTGAACACTATACCCACCGAGACCTGTCATCAATGCTTGATAAAACTGTTGTTTGGACGGATATGGAGGCAAAAGCACTACTCGCAAACAATCACCCCCCAGTTGTTTGGTGGCGTTTTTTGAGAATGATGTTTACAAAAATGTGGGAAAGACTAATAAAACAACAAATGTGGCGTGACGGAAATGTCGGCTGGATTTCTGTAATCTTCGAGATGTATGATACCTTTATTATATATGCCAGACTCTGGGAGCTACAACAAAATGACCAAAAAAGCAGCCATCTATGATCCCTATTTAGACACTTTGGGGGGAGGTGAACGTTATTGTTTGTCTGTGGCAGAAATCCTTTTAAAAAACGGCTATAGTGTTGATTTGTTTTGGTCAGGAGACCGTTCTCTGATCAGTCGCGCCCAAGACAGATTTTCGCTTTCCATAGACAAGATAAATATCGTTCCCGATATTTTTCACATCCATAAAGAAAGAATAGACCTTGCCCTGGACGGACAGGAATTACCCAAAATCACCAGCAAAATAATTCCTCACAAAAATATTTATCAAAAGGCCAAATCAATTTTTGAAAAATATCAGATAACCAAAAAATACGATTTGTTTTTTTATCTGAGCGATGGAAGCATCCCCATTATTTTTTCAAAAACCAACATCCTGCATGTACAGGTCCCATTTCTCCCCAAAAGATCACCTCTTCAAATACTCACCGACAATATCAAGCTATTTTTATTTAAAATAATTATCTGCAACTCGGAATTTACCTCCAGATTTACACAAAGTCACTTAAAAACAAACAAATTTATCCTTTACCCGCCGGTGGATATCCAAAAGTTTAGCTCATCTGATAAAAAATCAGATATTATTTTGTCCGTAGGCAGATTCGACAATATCTTAAACGCCAAAAAACAGGATGTCTTGATTAATTCTTTCTCAAAATTATCACCCAAAAACCCCGGTTGGAAACTGATTTTAGCCGGCGGTAGTCTGGAAAAACCCGAAAATAATTCTTATCTAAAACACCTTAGATATATCTCAAAAAATCTCCCTGTGGAATTCTTAATTAACCCTGATTTTACTACACTAAAAAATACATATTCTGCCTCCAAAATATATTGGCACGCTGCCGGCTACGGAGTGGATGAAAACATTAATCCCCAAAACACCGAACATTTTGGAATAACTGTGGTCGAGGCCATGTCATCCGGACTTGTCCCTATCGTCGTCGCAAAAGGAGGACTACCGGAAATTATCTCCGATGGAAAAAATGGCTACCTCTGGAGTACCACCGCAGAACTAATAGCAAAAACCAACCTTTTAATTGCCTCTCCAAAAATTCAAAAAAATATGTCTCAGGATGCTCTTCTTTCCTGCGAAAAATTTTCCAAAGAAAATTTTGAGAAAAAATTATTGTCGATCATCAACTAAAATGAAAATTTCTGTTATTGTTACCAACTGGAATGGACTCAATTTACTTAATAAAAATTTTATCAATGTAATACAATCCAGCCCCGAAGCCGAAGAAATCATTCTAGCCGATGATGCTTCCGAAGATGGTAGTGTGAAATACATAAAAAGTCTCCGGCCAAAATATCCACAAATAAAATTAATCACCAACTCGGTTAATATGGGTTTTGGGAAAAACACCAATCGTGCCGTTAGTCAGGCCAAAGGAGAGCTAGTTGTGCTTCTCAATAGTGACATTACCCCGGAAAAAAATTACATAAAAAACGCCCTCCTTCACTTCAAAAATCCTAAAGTATACGGGGTTGGTTTCTCTGAACGGGGTAACGAAAATTGGGCAAAAATATATTGGAAAGAAGGTTATATTCAATATGAACCCGGGAGAGAAATCGACAAGACTCACATCACCGGTTGGCTATCCGGAGGCGGCTGCATTCTCAGGAAGGACATTTTTATAAAACTTGGCGGATTTGACGAAATTTACGCCCCATTTTATTCCGAGGATCTGGATATTGGCTATCGGGCATGGAAGTCAGGATATATTTTATTGTGGGAGCCCAAATGTATCATCCGCCATAAACATGAATCAACTATGTCAAAATTCCCCAAGAGATTCTCGGACTATGTTAAAGAAAGAAACCGTCTTCTCACCGTATTAAGAAATATTACCGACCCGCAAATGATCAGGCAAAATAAACTAACTCAAATATTACGTGTTTTGTCCGGACCAAACTATCTCAAAATCATCCGTGCTGCCAAAAGACAGATCGGGAAATTTCCCTCCCAAATCGTTTTTCCAAAATTAACAGATAAAGAAATTTTTGATCTGTTTAAATAAAACCACCTTATTGTCCGTTATACATAAACAAAATATGCCTGAATTATCGATAATCGTTCTTACCTGGAACACCTCAGAAATTACAAAAAAGTGTGTTTTAAGTATTAAAAGATCTTTAGAAAATAAAATTGACTATGAAATTATCGTCGCAGATAACGGATCTACTGATAACACTCAGCAAGTCTTTAAAGACCTAAAATTTGTAAAATATATCAAACTCTCGAAAAACTATGGATTTTCAAAAGGCAATAATCTGGCGGCAAAATACGCAAAAGGCAAATATATCCTATTTCTCAATTCCGATATGGAATTATTAAATAGTCGGCTTATCGACATGCTTCGTCACATTAAACTAAATCCCATAATAGGTCTTATCGGTCCAAAATTTCTAAATGTTGATCAAAGCCCACAGGGATCCGTTTTCCCCCCCCAAACTATTACAAATGCCTTCAGAGAATTTTGGTTGGGCCAAAAATCATACTCCAAGTACACACCGGCAACAGATAAGCCAATTGAGGTCTGGGCCGTCTCCGGCGGTGCTGTCATTATTGACCGCAGTCTTTTTGAAAAAATCGGTGGCTGGGACACAAGGTATTTTATGTTTTACGAAGACCTGGAATTGTGCCGCCAAATCAAAAAGCTAAATTATAAAATATTTTTTTACCCTCAATGCTCACTTGTCCATCATCACGGCGCCAGCGGAAAGAATCTGGCAAGCAATATTAACCAATGGAGACGACTAATTCCGAGTTCAAAAATATTTCATGGACTCGCAAGGCATTTTTTAATCAACTCTACAATTTGGTCGGGTCAAAAATACCAAAAAATAAAAAGGTTGTTTGGCTAGTAATTTCCTTCATCTTTTTCGACCAAATAAAACAAGGGTAGTCCGTCAAAATCCCTGATCGTTTTCACTGTTTTTATACCACTGGGAGGATCCTTGCTCCAATCCCAATCACCTCCTACATTTTTTTCCTGTGAAATCAAGTATAAAACACCACTATTCATTTTATTACTTTCCAACCTACCATAAAAATCGACAAAGCAAACCGCCGGACTGATACAGAAGCCGTCAAATCCATCAATCTGTTTGTCCATTTTGTCCACCACTCCAAAAACACTGGCGGGATCCACTTTGTTCCAAAACAAAAATCTGATCAACGACGGCTCATATGTATTATCCATTAATACTCTGTCATATTTTGGATAATTATTGGCAATGTATAACATCGCCTCTTTGTAGCCATAATGCCACCATCTGGAGCTCTGGTCCCTATAAAAATTCCAATAATAATATTGGAAATTACAAAATTCAAAAATCAAAATACACATAGCTGCTACCCACCATCCTCTGGTTAAGTTAGCAAATCCCAATCCGGCAAAATACATTAACGGATATATCATCAAAAACAATCTGGAGGCATGATTATATCCATCGATTGTCAAACTCGACGGTATCGGCGCCAATAACAGTAATCCCAACAACCAAAAATCAGCTACCACCTTCTTTTTTCTGGTCATCGTCACCAACAATCCCACTATCACTAGTGGAGCCATTATCCAATACAAATTCCCCACCTGCCTCAGTGAGTGTCTAAATGTTATATCACCATTTCTAAACAGAAAATCGGGACTAAAGGCATTTAAATAGTTAAATAATATTTTCTTGCCCACCACAACATATTTGTTATAAAAAACCTTGGAAATCATTGCATTACCTGAAGCCTCCCGGTACTTGGCCATCTCTACCACCACCTGTCCGTCGGCAAACACAGAAAATTTACCGAATCTGTCGGCGGCATGACCGTAAAAAATCTGGTAAATCATCGGCAAAGAAAATACTAACCCGACAAGAAACAATATCAAATATTGCTTCTTGCTTGCCCGAAAGACGATCAAAGTCATTAGCGCCAATAGCGGCACATAAATATTGGCCGTATTATAAGTATAAAAACCAAGGCTCAGCAAGAACCCGCTTAAAACAGTAAAATAATATCCGCTCCTTTTTAGTCCTAAAATCAAAAAATATGCTCCCCATATCAGCAAGGAGGACAGCAATGTCAACTCAAAACCAGCCCGGCTATATTGTATATGCCAGGGAGAAACTGTAATAAAAAATATTACCGCCACAATTACTTTCTTTCGGATATTTAGAAGCTTCAATGATAAAGCAAACCCCGAAATCCCCAAAATCCCAAAAAATGACGAAACCATTCTTACTCCGAATTCATTTAGCCCAAAAATTTTTATAAATGGAACCATCGCATACATTAACCCCGGAGCCCTCCATTCAGAAAAACTATGAATATATGCCGGTATTAGATTCCCTTTATAGTCCCTTCCCGTCATCAATAGAGAATAAGATTGATATCCTGCATCCAATTCGTCCCCAAACAACTCCAGATAGTCTAATCTATAAACCCTCAAAAAAACCGCTAGAACCATTAATGCCACCATCATTAGAACAAATTTCACTTTCATATCCAATAAACAATCGATAAGCCAGCCACCACCATCCACCACCACCAAAAATGTGTCGCTTTATTCCATATATCTGTTAATTCAGGAGAAGTCTGACCATATAAATTTACGGCCAAACGATTCTCCTGGTCCATTCCGATCTTTAGTAACCCGTCGTTTACAACCACTTTTTGTATTGAAATTTTTAGAGTCTCGGAATTTCTCATTACCAACGGAACATCAACCCTCAGCCACGTGTTTGCCCCGGCGTTAAATCCGCTAAACTCTTTCTCAAATGTGTTTCCATTGCTGTCCGAAACAACCAATGTACCGATATCTTTTGAGTTAAGGCCGGGATTGTCCAGAAATATTTCAAAATATTTTAAACTTGATACAGAATCATATACCCACTCCCGACTTACTATTCCCTCTATCGGTACCCTCGTTTCACTCAATCCGGATGGACTTTTTTCAATAACTTGTAAACTGCTAATAAATAAAACCAGTAGGATCATCAACAGCCACGGTAAAAGTATTAACCATTTCGGTAAATCTAATTTTGTTTTATTCTCTACATTATCTTTTTTTATTTTTTGTCCCAAGAACCAAACCGCCACCCCAGCCAACACACTCTGACAAAGATTAATCAACCCACTAATATTAATAACTCTATTCCTGGCAAATTCGGATATTGTCGGATAGTTAATCAAATTCGGGCTAATCGGCGCCACCAACCCCCAACTAAGAAATTTATCATCAAAACCAAGAGTCAAACCAATCCACGACATCAAAATCAATAAACCAACAATTATTTCAACTTTGGTAATCTTTTTGGTCGCGAATATGATTGAAGCAAATGGTGACAACCATAGTAACCATTGAGGATTAAAATGACTAAAACCCAAGATAACCAAAGAGCTCTCCATAATCATCAGACAACCAAAAGATAATTTTTTACCAAAACGGTTGCTCACTGCCTTTAATGCCACCACCACCAACAGTAACGGTACTATCATTATCTCTTTACCAAAACCAATCGAAATATTTGAGACGAACATTCTCTGTGACAACCCGGAGTTCAACACCGCCTCAGTAAAATAACTTTTCCCTATCCAGGGCAACAATATCAACCCGTAAACCATCATCACTCCGAAAAACTTCAGCACCAACTTATAGATACTTTTCTCCCAAGCCAACAAAAACATAATCACCCATATAATAGGATATGTTTTAACCCCTGCTGCCAACCCCCAAAACAGCACGGCAAGCCCCCACCTCTCGTAACATAATATTCCTGAAAGAAACAAAATTATTGCCACTATATCATTTTGACCCATGACCACCAAAGAGAATAAGGTTATCGGGTTAAAATACCAGATAAGGGCCGCTCGTAAAGCTTTTTTTTCGTTACCACAATATTTCTTTACAATTCTGTATATCAACCAACCACTTACTAAACCCAAAATCAGCAACGGAAATTTCGCCGCCAAATTATATCTCAAGGAGTTAACATCAAAACTTGCCTCTGCGCTACCACTCTCAAGCCACTGATCAAAACCACTCCCTCCGATAAATTTTGAAATTGGATAATGAACCTTCAACCACCAAAAGTGAGCCGGTGGATAGTGAAAATCCGGTATATCTAGTTTGTGAGCATCTATATAACCATAGACATCCCATACTTTTCCGTTCCCCAATGACGGATACCTTAAGGTCAACTTTGTATCAGGATGATAAGTAAACGGAGCCACTAAAAAATAAACCACCATCGCCAAAAGTATTATTTTTTTCATATTATTCAATCGTAATTATACTCGCAGTGTCATAAAGTACGTTTTTGATTTTTTTAATTTTTGCTCCGGGAATCATCTCAATCTCAGAAACGTGGACATCAGAAGACGTCCAAAAAGCCACATTTCTTAAATTTTTATCAACCGGCCAATCAACTTTTCGAAAAATATATTTATCGAAATTAAAGTTGAGATTTCCACATACTCCCGGTTTTGGCCTCAAATAAGAAAAACTTTGAAAAGTTGTCGGGTCGAACTGCTGATAAAACAACAGGAAAATGTAGCTCTGTGCGTGTGGGCTATCAATTATTATCTGATCATATTTATCCTGAATACTCTCCAAATAAGGCATACCTTCTTTATATCCACCCGGCTGGTATGTACCATTATTTTCATAGGATGAATACAGCAGCTCATTATTAATTGTATATATTATTGATACCGCTATTATCGTAACAAAGCCAACCAACAACCCTTTTTTAACATTAGGGGACTCTACTATACTATTTATGCTCCTAAATACCTGATACACCCCTAGGGCAACAATAATCTCCAGAGCAGGATAAATATTTAAAGACCGCAACGGGTGGTACCAATTCCATGTCGCCGCCGCCGGAGCAATCCCGGCTACTATCCAGTAAATTAAAAATCGTAAATTGAAAGATCTTAAAATTCTTTTTATTAAATACAGAAAACCAAAAATAAAAAATATGCCCTCTAACCAACCAAGCATCCCCATACCCACAATAAACATTGGTGACATTTCCACCCACTTAAAAATCCTCTCATTTAGATTAATAGGGGAAACATATGAAAAAATATGACCACTTATGATCCCGCCCAAATAATATAGGGAGCTTATCGGATTGGTTATCTCATTCGGTGCATATGGATAAAACCTGGAGAAAACATTTTCTTGCTTAAATCTTGTTAATACATTTCCACCGGTGTTGGCCAATAAAATAGGGACACAAAGAATTACCAGGCCGACAAGTGGTAACACTTTTTGATAATTTTTATTTATGTATTTCGATAACTCTTTTAATAAATTCTTTTTTAAAACTAGTTTTATGGGGTCCAGTGCCCAAAAGACCAAAAACATCGGCGCGCTAAGCCGGGCGGAGTGGTAACTATAAATAGAAAGTGCAAAAAACACCGTCGACCAAAAAACTTTAATTTTACTTTTTGTATTAATTAAAAACCAGCATCCGGCAATAAAAAAAGCTGCCGACAAATTAGCCTCAAAAGCAGTTCGGGAAAAATGAATTCGCCAAGGTTGAAAAGACAATATTGCAAAAGTCAACAACAATAAATTTTTATTCCGAATAAATGTTTTCAAAAACAGAAACAAAAATACCAAAGATACTACGCCTACCACTGCCGATACCATCCTTACCGCAGAATCATTTAACTCACCAAAATATATAAATGGAATTGTTAGATAAGAGTATAAAGCCGGTTTAAAATCATTAAATGACCTCAAAGACAATGGTAGTAGATTCCCATACTCATCCTTACCGGTCTTCAGCAAACTATAAGCGTTGTACCCCAAAGCCGCTTCATCATAACCCAATGATGCCGGAGATTTATCTAGACCGACAAATCGAACAAACGCTGCCGCTAGTAGAATAATTGACACAAAAATAATTAAAAAAGATTTTCGGCTTATCACTACCTGATGGCTAAACCTATATCATTGCCATACTGATTAGCAATCGTGTCCCTCAATCGTTTATGCGCCATAAAACTCCACCCCTGGTTCTGAGCAATTTCTTTCCAATTCTCATCAATATCATTGTTAAATTTCGGCCCGACGAACTCACCTGCAAATCCGGCATAAATACTATTCCCAACCAAAATATCGCTTTTCGCATTAAAATTATTAAAGATAATATTTGGTTGATCGCACTTCTCTCCCAGATAAAACCGACAATAAGCTTTCGTGTTTCCGATTAGTGTAGTAACCTGAATCCTCGAGTACAAAGATATATCCACTGCTCGTAAATTTTCAAACCAAAATTGATATGCCAAAGGTCTGTTGTCAAACCAATACTCTCTCCTGACCGTCATATCATAAAAATTAATCCCAAAACTGTATATGGTTAAAATACCGAATGCTATCAAAAAAAATCCCGCCAATCCGTATCCTTTTATTCTCGAACTATCCAAATTAACCACCGCTTCCGATAATGTAATAGATATTGGCAACATTATAAATACCATTCTCAGCCCCTTGTCGCCCGAATAACTCAAATAATCAATCAGAGAAATAATAAGACAAATAATCAAAAATTTTGTAGTCTGTTTATTCTTTATTTTCATCAAAAAATAAATTCCGAAAATGCACAAATATATTTCCGGCCAATAAAACATTACGATCGATTTTTGTTCCATCGGGTGAACTTCCTGAAAAAAAAGTGTTTCTACATCAAAAAATGGTAATATTTCTTTTATCACATTCCTGTAAATAAAAAAATATTTGTTGTAGCTCACTCGACGCAACCAAAGTGGCGTCATTATTCGAGGAGATAGGGTATCTTCACTCGATATCCTGATAGTAACTTCATCCTGCGCTCCCCCGAGAGACAGTTTTGATAATATCGTAGGCCGATTGTTGAAAAGAATCAGATTGGCACCTAAAACCAATACAATTAGGCCCAGACCAATCGCTACAAATCTAACATTTTTTAGATATACGAAGAAAACATATAACGAGCCGATAATTACAAATAACTTTGCTACAATCAGCGGATGTATTAACCATAAAGCAAAAAAGGTTGGCGAAATCAGTACAAATATGCACGACCACAAAACCACATTTTTAGAAATATATTTTGAGGCCAACTTATACCAAATCCAAAGATAACCACACGAGACTAAAAAAGTCCCAAACCGTAGCCCCCACAAGGACAAATCCCCGCCGATATTAAAAATATTTAATATTTTGAGCTGCTCTTCACCGGGGGGATAACTAATTTCTCTCGCTACAATAAACTCGATCACCGTAATCAAAAGAAAAATAACCACTACCAACCATTTTTTCATTAGCTTTAGTATAAAATATATGGTGTCAAATGGAAACTAGGCGCCTTTATCTTATATTTATCATTGTTTTAGCTTCATTTTTACGATTTGGGAAGCTCACCTCCCTTCCACCTTCATTATTCTCCGACGAAGTCGATGCCGGTTATCAGGCATTAACTTTCACCCAAAAACAAACTGACTATTTTGGTAACAAATTTCCTACTCATTTTCACTCGTTCTCTGACTGGCGCACCTCACTCCAAATATATTCAATCTCTATTTTTCAGAATATTACTAAAAACCACGAAATTTCAGTCCGCCTGCCCTCAGCATTTTTTGGAATTTTTTCAGTTTTTGTACTTTATTTGATAACCAAGTCACTAATTCCGACGCTACTGCTTGCAATTTCGCCGTGGGCTATTCACTACAGCCGCACTGGTTTTGAAGTTTCCGGCATGGTTTTGGTAATTTTATTGGGAATTTATTTTTGGCAACAGTTTCTAAAAACAAATAAATATGTTTTCATTTTTCTTTCGGCCTTTTCTTTTTGTTTATCGCCATATTATTACAGCACGGCAAAACTTTTTTTACCAATCCTGGCCATTTTGATCTTCTTAATCTGGAAAAAAGAAATAATGAGAATCGGCGTTAAAAAATTATTTCCCGTGGTGTGTTTTTGTCTTCTGATTCTATCCCCGTTAATTTCTGACACTGTCTCCGGCCGTTCCGGATTTCGTTTCTCATACATCAGCATTTTTACGCAACCCCATCGGGAACAGGTTGTTGACTCACTCCGGTATCAGGACATTCTCATGGATCACCCAAACCAAATCGGCGTAAAAACACCCCTCCTGTCTTATGTCTTTCATAACAAATTACAGATTCCGGCTAAACGATTTATGGAAAATTATATCTCCTCGTTTTCCACTGAATTTCTGATAATCAGGGGAGATGCTAATTCCCGTCATGGCTTCGGAGGCCACGGACTTATATACCTAATTGATTATTTCCTAATTTTAATCGGGATTTTCGCCACCTTTATCCCTAAAAATAAATTATCTCTCCTCTTCCTGGGATTATTGCTGACCTCTCCAATCCCCTATGCCCTGACGCGGGATTCAAATTCTCCTCATGCCACCAGACTAATTCTTATGCTGCCATCGATCATCTATTTTACCTATCTTGGGATAAACCATTTACGTTCTCAAAACCGACATGTCTTCTACCTCCTGCTAACTTTATATCTACTATCCCTTATAAACTTTGGACATTATTATTACTACCACTATCCTCAGGATAGCGCCCGATATTGGCACACCGGCATGAAAGAAGCCATTCTTGCTTCCAATTTTTACTGGGATAACCCCATTGTATTTTCCGACAGCTACGAACCTTTTCTTCCATTTTTTCTTTTTTACAAACCCCACGAGCTTGACTCAACATCTCTCACTACAAATTTGGTAGAAATTAACAACCCCTCTTTTTCCGGTCAAAGCTTGGACAATACATATTATTTTGGGCATATAAATTGGTCAAATTTATCACAATTCCCAAGTAATTCAGTTTTTGTTGTACCAAAATCAGAATATGATGGACAAAATATTCAGAACACCGTTATTAAACAAGTTATAAATAAGCGATATCTAAACCAGGAAGAATTCTATTTAATCACCTTTAACCAATGAAAAACCCGCTACCTTTCTTTAAAAATTATTTTTGGATTATCCTGGTAATTTCCATTAGTTTTTTTTCTTTTAATTCATTGCTAAAAAGTGGCTATATTCCCATGTATGACGACATGCAACCAATCAGACTTCAGCAACTTGATAAATGTATAAAGGATGGGCAAATACCTTGTCGCTGGACACCAGATCTGGGTTATGGCTACGGTTATCCGCTCTTTATTTTCTATTCTCCCTTTGTGTATTATGTCATGGAGATTTTCCACCTTGTTGGGTTTTCAATCCTTACTTCAATCAAAATTGGCTTTTTGCTTAGTTTTGTTTTTTCTGCTCTCACCATGTTTCTTTTGGGAAAAATACTTTGGGGAAACCTGGGCGGTCTTGTCTCTTCCGCTTTTTACATATACGCCCCTTTTCGGGCAACCGATGTTTATAGTCGTGGCGCGGTCAGTGAATTTTGGGCACTTGGATTTTTCCCTTTAATTCTTTGGTCAATTTTGAACTTTATTCAAAATCCCACCAAAAAAAGAAATAGCCTTTATCTTTCACTTTCGCTTGCCGGTCTTTTACTTACTCATAATTTATCCTCAATTGCTTTTGCCCCGGTAGCGATAACCTGGACCCTTGTCCTTCTTTCCTATTACAAAAAATGGCAAATTGTCCCTCGGTTGTTTTTAAGTGTTTTTATTGGCGCTTTATTGTCGGCGTTCTACATCGTCCCTCTGATAGTGGAAAAATCCCTTGTTCACCTTGACAGTATGACGTCGGGATACTTTAATTATCTAGCCCATTTTACTTCGATAAGACAACTATTTTTCCGGGGCCACTGGGGTTTTGGCAGCAGCGAACTTGGTCCGTACGACGATGCCTCTTTTGGCATCGGAATTATCCACTATCTTTCCCTAATCGTCACTATCGTGTTGTCTCTTAAAAATCAAATTTTTTCTAAAAACAATTTAGTTAAAATTACCCTTCTTTTTTTTACTTTTATTTTCGCGTCTTCAATTTTTCTTACTCATTCAAAATCTTCTTTTGTCTGGCAAACATTCACTTTCTTAAAATATTTTCAATTCCCTTGGCGCTTTCTGACCCTCTCGATCCTCTCGGGTTCAATTCTCGCCGGTTTCCCTATTTTTCTACTAAGAAAAAACAGTAAATCTGCCGTTTTCTACACAATATTTTTTATTTTTGTTGTAATCTATTTCAATGTTGGTTTTTTCAGACCATCAGAATATATCAAAATTGACGATCAACAAAAATTGTCGGGAAAAAGTTTAGAACGACAAGTTACCGCCAGTATCTACGATTACCTTCCGATTTTTGCCCAAGCGCCTCCCTCAACCCCAGCTCCAAACCTACCCCAGATCATAAGTGGCAGTGCCCAAATAATTAGTTACACCAAAGGCACTGATTGGCAAAAGGGAAGTATCATTTCCAATGAAAAAAGTACCATTCAACTTCCGGTATTTTACTATCCTGGCTTTAAATTATGGCTCAATGGTCAACAAACAGACATTTCTTATGGTAATAATCTTGGGCTAATTACTTTTAATGTTCCGGCAGGGGAGAGCCAATTTTATCTCAAACTAACTCGAACTCCGGATAGAATAATTGGCGATATTTTAACCATTATTGGTATACTAATCCTAATCTTTTATGTCTAAAATTAGACTAGTACTCTTTTTTTCCACCTTGTTTATCATAGGATTTCATCTTCAATTTTCGGCCCCTTCACCCCAAATACTCCAACAAACCGAACAATGTTTCCAAGACGGCCAAATCCCTTGCCGTTTCCTCCCGAATGTGAACAATGGCTATGGTTATCCCTATTTTACAAGAGAGTCACCCTTTCCTTATTATTTATCCCTAGTCTTTCGAATTTTTGGATTAAATTATTCATTGAGTCTGGTTATCTCAACCGTTATCGTTTTAGCCGGAACCACCTACCTTCTCAAAAAAATATTGTTTCAAAAAAATCATCTCTTATCAATCCTGGCCCCATTAGGTATCAGCCTATTGTTTTTTTACTTTTCAAATGTTTACTTTCTTTTGCCATTTTGTTTATTAATTATTTTCAATACTTCAAATCCTTTTCTAACCGCCTTAATGTTCGCCTTATTAATTATTTCTAGTTCAAAATTGACACTTGTTCCCTTAATTGTTTTTATAATTATTGTTTTAACACTTTTGTTTACCCAAAAAAAATCATTTTTGTTGTTGTCAATTTTTTTTGGGCTATTGCTTTCTTCTTTCCATTTGGGCCCAATGCTATTTGACAGATTACCACCACTGTCCGGACTTACTTTCTTAAAAAGCTATTATCTTGAACCGTCTGTAGTTTACGGCCGGGCAAATATTTCCCAATACAAAAAAAGGACCAATTTTTGGCGATTTACGATAAATGTCCCCGCAAACCAATCTTCTGTTATCTCAGTTCCTATCGCTTATTATGATGGTTGGACCGTTCTGCTAAATCAAAAAAAAATAAACCCTAACAATCCGGTACTGCTCCAACCCATTGAGTTAACTATTCCCCCGGGAAATCATACTGTAGCTGCCTTTCTTGAAGAAAGCAAAAACCATCTCTTTTTTAACTCTTTAAGTATAATCTCTTTTATCTCCATTTTTATTTTTACCTTTCCCAAGCATGATCCAAAAAATTCTTAAAAACCACATATTTTGGATTATAATTTTTATTGCTGCCCTTTGGCAGGGAAAATATCTTTTTAATTCGGGGTTTTATACTTTTTCAGACGAATCTCATATCGCCAATCTCCATCAAATGGTTCAAGCCTTAAAATCCGGCCAATTCCCTCCTCGTTGGGCCCCAAACTTCAGTTATAACTTCGGTCATCCATTTTTCATTTTTTATTATTTACTTCCGTCTTATTTCGGTAGCTTTTTAAATATATTCTTAGGCCTAAGTCTAATTTGGTCACTGAAAATTACCTTTTTTATATCAACTTTGGGTTCAGGACTTGCTATGTATTTTCTTTCCCGCCAATTTTTTACCAAAACCGTCTCAACCGCCGTGGCCCTAATTTATCTTTTTACCCCGTATCGGGCAGTAGACCTCTATGCCAGAGGTGCTGTCGGGGAATTGTTTGGCTTTCTTTTTATGCCTTTGGTTTTTTTAAGTTTTATTCTTCTGATAAAAAATAAAGATAAAAAATATTTTGCTTTTGCTGTATTTTCACTTTTCTTTCTTATTATTTCCCACCAGTTAACATTGATTATATTTTTTCCGTTTCTTCTATTTTTGTCTATTACTTACATCTATTTTTACTACCCACCCCAAAAAGCAAAATTTCCTTTTTTAAGAATATTTTGGGCCATTTTGCTCTCCTTTTGTCTCGCAACATATTACTTAATCCCGGCTATTTTTGAAAAAAAATACATGCAGGGGGGGACTCCTTTTAACCCCATAGATCATTTTCCATTCATAAAACAGTTAATAATTCCTTACTGGGGATACGGTGCCTCAGTTTGGGGCCCTACCGATCAACTTTCGTTTAATATCGGTATCGCCAATCTCATTGGAGTAATTTTAATTATTCCTTTTGCTATTTTCTCTCGCAATATTAAATACAAGAGTGTCATCGTCAGTCTTTTATTATGTTTTTCTATCGCCGTTTTTATGATGAATATTCGTTCTTGGCCTCTTTGGCAGATTGTCCCCATTGCCTCGTACATCCAATTTCCCTGGCGATTCCTAATTCTAACTACTTTTACCACTCCTCTACTAATTGGCTTCCTTTCTCTCAAAAAAAACTTCTCCTGGCTACCGATAGTTCTGGCTGTGGTAGCTACAATCAGTACCGCAAACTATTTTCGGCCTCACAAAATTTTGAATGTTGACGATAACTATTTTTTAAATCGATTTTTTATAAATCAAAACACTCAACGCGATCCGTCTCTTATTTCCAGTGAATATCAATTAAACTCCGAAGATTACCTGCCATTGACCAACTGGACGATCAAGCGACCAACAAGTCTTCTCTCAAAAATTGATGTTGCCCCCGAAGTCACTGTTTCAAATATAAAATATCTTTCAGAAATCTCGCTTAGTTTTACTGCCAAATCAGCAGCACCAACAATAATTAAAATAAGTAACTACTATTATCCCGGTTGGCAAGCAAAAATTGATGGTCAGATTACTCCGGTTTTCCCGGTTGATGATACCGGTAGAATTGGTATTAATATGTCTGCCGGTGAACACCAGGTTTTTCTCGAATTTAAAAACACACCTCTTCGTACTATCGCCGACGCGATTTCTCTTTTAACTATAGTATTTTTTGCTATCTATCTTGTCTATGAAAAACATTCATAAGATAATATTCAGTCTAATAATTCTATTCTCCATATTTTTTCGCCTTTGGCATTTAGACTCTCTACCTTCCAGTCTAAACTGGGACGAAATATCCCATGGATATAATGCCTACTCACTTTTAAATACCGGAAAAGACCAGTGGGGGACTTCCTGGCCGATTTTTAATTTTCGTGCTTACGGTGATTACCCCACCACCCTAAACATGTACTTAACCATACCGTTTGTCGCCCTACTTGACCCAAACGAATGGAGCGTCCGACTTCCCTGTGCTATCGCCGGAATAATTTTCGTAATTCTTTCCTATTATCTCGGGTTGCTAATTTTCAAAGACAAAAACAAAGCTCTTTTACTAATGTTTTTGGTCGCCATCAGCCCTTGGACATTATTTCCCTCAAGAGCGGTTTTTCAATCCACTATCGCTTCAACTATAATGCTTGCCGGAATTGTTTTAATCATGTCCAAGTTCTCGATATGGGGTTTTGCTTTATTAATCCTCTCGATGTTTGCCTATCACAACACCAGAATTATAGCCCTACCACTGGGGTTGTCGGCCATATATCTCTACGGCTTTAAAAATAAAAACAAGAAAAGCATCCTTTATCTAGCCATTTTTATCGCCGCGGCTATACCCTCCCTTGTTAATTTACTATCGCCGGGTTCCCGCGCCCGCAGTCAATGGGTGGGGATTCTTTCTCCGGCCGCGATCAATCAAATCAACGAAAATCGCCGGCTCTTCACCGGTCATCCGCCGCTAAACAGAATTATCAACAATAAAATTACCTATTTTGTTCCCCGGTTTTTTCAAAATTACCTCAATCTCTTTAACCCCGTCCCTTTATTTTTCACCGGGTCAAATCAATTTCAATTTAATGTAGCCAACCACGGTTTACTCTTCACTGTTAGTCTGCCTTTTTTCTATCTTGGGTTAATAAAATTTTCAAAAAAAATAAAAGCCAATCGGCATTTTCAATTTATGGCTATTTGGTACCTTTTGGCCCTTCTCCCGGCTGCTTTAACTACCGGAGATTTTCCCACCATCCGAGCCGTCACCGTTTTACCCCTGCCCTTCATTTTAATAATCCTCGGGCTTGAATACCTTCCGAATATTATCCCGGTATTTACGATAATTATTATCATTCAATTTGCTCTCTATTGGCAAAAATATCAACAATATAATGTAAATTATTCGTCCTCTTGGCAATACGGTTATAAACAAGTCGTCGAATTTATCAAAGACAAATATCCTGAATATCAACAAATTATTTTAACCAAAAAATATGGCGAACCACACGAATTTATCCTTTTTTACTGGCCATGGGATCCCGCGAATTTTCAAGATAGAAACCCGGTATGGAACTACCATTCCTCGTGGTACTGGGTCGATGCTTTTGACAAATTTGTATTCATAAACGACTGGGAAATCAAAGAAAAAACCTCGAAATTAACCCAAAAAACTTTACTTATCACCTCACCCGGAAACTACTATCCCGAAAACAGCCAAAAACTATCCACCATTAATTTTCTCAATGGTCAACCGGCGTTTGACATCATCACCTATGAATCTGAAAACTAAAATAATTCTAAGCATAATCACTGTCATCGCCTTTGTTCTCCGTTTTTATCAAAGCGGCAACTACCCACCCCTACTTTGGGACGAAGCTGCCATTGGCTACAACGCCTATTCCCTTACCGAAACGGGAAAAGATGAATATGGAGTTACTCTACCACTCATCTTTAAATCTTTCGGAGATTTTAAACCGGGTTTATATATTTATTTAGCCGCCCCTTTCATCAAACTTTTTGGGTTAAACGAAATCGCGGTCAGACTACCATCAATAATCATCGGCTCATTGTTACCACTTCTTCTTTTTTTTACCATTAAAACAATCTATCCGAAATCAAATAATCGTGCTTTAATTGCTACCACTATTCTTGCACTCAATCCGTTCAACATTCATTATTCCCGTATGGCCTGGGAAACGAATGTCCTAACCTTTGAGCTTCTGCTTGCCGCTCTATTTTTCATAAAAAATCGACATCTTCTCTCTGCCTTCATTTTTGGGCTTACCCTCTACACCTACCAAGCCGGAAAAATGACGAGCATTTTAGTAATCATCGCCTTATTCTTTACTCATCTCAGTTTAATAAAACAGCAAATAAACAAATTGACACTAAAATTTATCCTGCCTCTGGGATTAATGGCCATTCCAATTTTATTTGGCCTAATATTTAACCAAAACAGTAACCGGTTGGAAGTAATCAGCCTAACCTCGTACCCCAGATCAGATGAAGAAACGGCTCAAATTATCAACGAGTCCGGTTTAATCGATTACACAATTTTTCATAGCCAACCGTCTTTTTTTATCCGAAGTTTTTTGGGGCGTTACTTTAACCATTTTTCCCCCCGCTTTCTTTTGTTCGAAGGGGATTGGCAAAACCCCCGCCACTCAGCTCCCTATGTCGGCGTAATTCTCTATCCCTCAATCATTTTCCTGCTAATCGGCCTGTTTTCAAAACCAAATAAATTCTTTCTCCTCTGGCTTCTTCTGGCCCCAATTCCTGCCGCCCTCACCAGAGACCAGCTTACTGCCACCCGATCCATGTCCATGTCAATTCCTTTGGTCTTCTTTGTCGCCAGCGGAATTATAATTACAGTTCAAAAATATAATTCCAAACTGATTAATCTCGCCATATTATCTGCTTATTTACTCTCCTTTATTTACTACTCTGATCTGTATTTAAACCACATGGTCAAAAAATCACCCAATGATTTTCTCTACGGATACAAACAAGCCGCTCAATACATTTCGAAAAACCAATCAAAGTTCGACCAAATTTATTTTACAGACTTTTACGGTCAACCATATATCTACTATCTTTTTTACTCACATTATTCCCCAGTTTCATACCAATCAAAAGCAAACTTAACCCAAACCGGGCCTGATATCGGAAAAGTAGAAAAAATAGATAACATATTATTCAAAGGCCCCGACTACAACGGCGTTAAAAGCATTCCGCACACCCTCAGTATCTTCTCCCACGATGAAATTTTAAGGCAGGGGATAGATCTGAAACCCGACTTTAATAATTTTTTCAAACTTAGCCCTATCAATAATATTTCCACCTTTTATGCCTACGAAACACCATAATTATCTTCTAATCACCATATTATTAATGGCCACTATTCTTCGTTTCTACAAAATTGGTTCCTACCCCAGCCTAAATCCGGACGAAGCCGCCCTGGGATACAACGCCTATTCACTGCTTGAAACCGGAAAAGACGAGCACGGTGCCTCCTGGCCTCTTCATTTCAAATCATTTGGTGACTACAAACCCGGCGG